>JBBSEL010000121.1:0-7738 GCA_038239755.1 Chloroflexia bacterium
CACGTCCTCCAATAGGCCGGGGCGGTTGCGGGCGGGTTGGGGGCGCTGGTGCTGTTCTACGGGTTGTTCACGGGTCGCCCGCTGCCCAGCAGCTTCTACGCCAAGGTGGGCGGCCTGCGCCTGGGATCGCGGATGCTCAGCCCGTTTGCCGAGTGGGTGAACGCCGGGCAGGTCGCACCGTTTCTCCTGATCGGGGCTGCTGCGCTGGGCGGGGGGCTGCTGCTCCTGGCGCGGCGCGGGCGGTGGGGGGGCGAACCGTCCGCCGCGCCGTCGCCATCTGCCGCCGGGTTGACGGCGTTGGGCGGGGTCGCTCTGCTGGGGGCACTGGCGGCGACTCTGCCCTGGTTCGGGCAAGAGGATCGCTACTTTCTGCCACTGCATCCGCTCTTGCTGGTGCTGGCCGGGGGGATGGTCGCGTGGGCCGTCGAACGGGGCGGACAGGTCTGGGGCCGGGTTCCCCTCCGCCGCCTCCAGGCCGGGATCACGCTGGTGCTGCTGCTCGTGCTGGGGGCGCACCTGCTGGAATTGCGGGTGTGGGCGGCGGGCACCTATGCCCTCTATGTGCAGAATATCGAGGATGCCCATGTGCGCCCGGCGCGCTGGCTGGCGGCCAATGCTCCGCCGGGGGGGCCGGTGGCCGCCGAGCCGATCGGGGCGATCCGGCTGTTCAGCGGCCACCCCACGGTGGATATTGTTGGGCTGACCACCCCGGCGCTGCTAGGCACCTATGGCGATTGGACGGCCACGGCGGCGGCGCTGCGCGCCCGGCACGTTCCCTTGCTCCTCTTCTACCCGCGCTTGTGGCCCGACGGGCAGCCGCTCCCCTGGGCGACCGAGGTGCAGCGCTTCCCTGTGCCCGACAACCGCATTGCCGGGTCCGACCCCATCGCCATCTACCAGATCACCTTCCCCTGATCGTCAGTGCGGCGACGAGCCGGTCGAGGAGGGCGGTTCGGCGGGGACGGGCGTGGCGGCAGATGATTCGTACCACAGGCGCGGCGGGGGACCGGCCAGGCCGTGCAGGGCGACACCGCTGCCACCCGGCCCATAGAGCTGGCAGGCCACATCAACCACCGGCTCCCAGAAGTGCGTGCCGACATGCCGCCGCAACTCGGCCAGCGCCTCAGGCACCGTCATGCCGTGGCGGTAGGTGCGGTCGGTGACCATCGCGTCCAGGGCATCGGCCACCGCCAGCACCCGCGCCCCGAACGGGATCGCCTCACCCCGCAGCCCGGCAGGATAGCCCTGGCCGTCCACCCGCTCGTGGTGGTGGCGCACGATGGGCACCACGTCGGCCAGGGTGTGGATCGGCAGCAAGATTTCGGCCCCGACGGTGGGGTGGCGGGCCATTTCGAGTTTCTCGCTGGGGGTCAGCGCCCGTCCGCCGCGCAGCAGGTGGTCGGGCACCCCGATCTTGCCGATGTCGTGCATCCGGGCCCCGGTGCTGATTCGTTCCACCTCGCTTGCCGTGCAGCCCAGGGCGCGGGCGATTTCGGCGGCGATAGCGGCGACCCGCTCGCTGTGTCCCCGCGTATAATCGTCTTTGGCATCAATCGCTGCCGCCAGGGCGCGCAACGCTTCCATCGTCAGCCGGTCGGCCAGGCCCGACGGGCGCAACTGCCTCTGCAACGACGAGGTTTCCGCCACCAGATATTCGACTACGCTGTCCGACCCCGACTCGGCCACGCTGGTCCGCACCAGGTCTTCCAGGTTGCGGCGCAGGGTCAGTGTCTCGCGGGCCACCGAGTCGGCCCGCCCCAGCCGGTCGCCGCCGCCCTGGCGCACCAGATAGAGCGCGGCATCGGCCAGATCGACCAACGCCTGCCGGGTGGGGGCATCGGCGGGATAAAAGGCCAACCCCGCCGAGGCGGTCAGATGCGCCAAGGGATCGTCTCTGTTGAGGTCGGCCAGAGCCTCCACGGCCCGCCGCCCCAGGCGCTGCGCGGCCCGTTCAGTCGCCAGCGACCTCTGGAGAAGCAAGGCAAACTCGTCGCCACCGATGCGGTAGGCGACTGCCTCTGGCGGGGGGGCACCTGGAGCAGCCGCCAGAACAGCCTGGGCGGCCATGCCTCCGGCCTCCACGACGACGCGATCCAGCAGGCGCGCGACCTGCCGCAAACAGGTATCGCCGGCCTGCACGCCGAGGCGTTCGTTATAGGAGCGGAAATTGTCGAGGTCCAGCAGGAGCAGGGCTACCGGGGTCGCGGCGCGGTCCGCCGCCGCCAGGGCCGCGGCCAGATCGACCTGAAAGGGACCATGATGGGGCAGGCCGGTGACGGCGTCGGTGCGGGCCTGCCGGGCCAGCGAGAGCCGGGTTTCGGCGTTCTCCAGCGCCAGTGCCGCCGCATTCGCCAGGATGACCAGCAGTTGCTTGTCATCCTCCTGGAACTGCGCGGCCCCGACTTTGCTCATGGCGATGACCCCTTTGACCCGCGCCTCAATGCACAGCGGCACGGCCAGCAACGACTCGGAGGCGTGCGGCGTGCCGGGGATGTGTTTGGCCCGCGTATCGCTCATGGCATCACCGATGAGCAGCGGTTCGCCATGCTGGGCCACCCAGCCGATGATCCCTTCGCCCAGGCGCAGGTCCATCGCCCCGGCGGGCACCTGATCCCGGTTGGGCAGTTCGCCATAGAAGCCGATCAGCGGCAGGAGCACGCCATCGATACCCTCGTGCCAGATGTGGACCCGGCAACTGTCATAGGGGATCAGATCGCGGGTTTCGGTGGAGACCACTTCGCCGATTGCCTCGACCGAGGTGAGTGCCTGGAGCCGCTGGCTGAGCCGTTGGATCACTTCCAGCCGCCGCACCCGGTCGCTTAATTGGGCGCGGGTGTCGATGAGGATGGTATTGGCCCGCTCAAAGTGGCTGACCACGACCCCGACCCCCAGGCCGACCAGGGTCAGGTAGAGCATCCGCAGCAGGGCTACCCCGCCGTCTTGCACATCCAGGGCGGATACGTCGCTGGTATTCAGTTGGGCCAGGATCGGGAAGTAGCAACAGAGGCTGAGCAGCAGGGCCACCGCCGCCCCGCGCCAGGAGTAGGCCATCGTCAGGTAGACGAGGACCACTGTATAGAGGATGTAGATATCGCTACGCAGCCCGCCCCGGACAAAGACCAGGGCCGAGATCAAGCCGACATCCAGCAGCGCCGTCAGCAACAGCGAGGGATGCCGGTGGGCTTGCGCGGCCCGGCTAAGGAACAGGTTATAGGCTAACCCAAGAGCAAAAATGCCCACTGTTTCCACCCGCCCTAGCGGGTTGAACACGATGAGGACGGGCGAGATCAGCAGGACCAGCCAGCGCATAAAGAGGCTGAACGTGATCGCTTCGTTCGCCAGGTGCGTCTGCCGCAGGTGCAACCAGTCGCGCCAGGGAGGAATGCCATGGGGTGCCAGCTGTGCCCGCGCCAACGTCGGCAGTTGCTTCACACCAACCACTCTCCTTTTCTATTCGATTCGATTACATAATTCCGAAGACACCGCGCGCCCGGCGATGGACGCAAATCGTCGTCTATTACATAGATCGACCCTCCTGAAGATTGTCCCTGCCCCTGGACAGGGGCAAATGTTATTCTACTACAAGGGAATGGGAATGTAAAGCGCCGTTGAACGTTATCAGAAACAAGATTTAGAAATTCTCCTCTTCTACTGGCGCATCTCCCACCATCGCCCGCACTTCGGCGAGCGTGTTGATTTCGCCCACCGGCTTGTCGGGGCGCAGCCGCACAATGCGGGGGAAGCGCAGGGCGTAGCCGCTCTTGTGCCGGGGGCTGGGCTGGATCGCGTCGAAGGCCACTTCGATCACGATCAGCGGTTCGACGGTGCGGCCCCGGCGAAAGTCGTGGACGGTGTGGGCGACAAACCAGGCGGTCATTTCGGCCAGTTCGGCATCGGTCAGGCCGGAATAGGCTTTGCCCAGGTTGAGCAGGCGGTCGCCGTCGCGCACGGCGAAGGTGTAGTCGCTGAGGAGGGGGTGGCGCTTGCCCTGACCCCACTCGACGGCGGTGACGACCACATCCAGTGTCGCCAGCGCCCGCTTGACTTTGAGCCAGGCCCGCCCCCGTTTGCCGGGGTTGTAGGCCGATTGCGGATGCTTGACCACCAGCCCCTCGTTCCCTCGCTCCCGCGCCGCCGTGAAGAGGATATCCAGCGCGCCCTGCCCGGCCTCTTCGGCCAGGGTAGCGGTCGGCAGCCGCACCAGTTCGCCCAGCCGGATCGTGGCCGATAGCGCAGGTTGGAGCAAGAATTCCAGTGCCGCCCGCCGTTCGGCCAGGGGCCGCTCCAGTTGCGACACCCCGTCGAGGTAGAGCAGGTCGAAGGCCATGTAGGCCACCGGAATCTCGGCCAGCAGGGCGGCGCTGACCGTCTTGCGCCCCAGCCGCTTTTGCAAGGAGCTGAACGGCAGGTAGCGGCCCGTGCCGTCGGCGGCATCGGCGGCGAAGGCGACCACCTCGCCATCGAGGATGAAGTCGTGCGGCACCGCGCTTAGGGCAGCCACCACTTCGGGGAAGCGATGGGTCACCGGGTCCAGCGTGCGCGAATAGAGTTCGACCCGCCCACCCTCTTTGTGGGCCTGGACGCGCACGCCGTCATATTTATCTTCGATGAACAAGGTGTCGGTGTCGGTCGCCGCCGCCAGCAGTTCGTCTACAGTGGTGGTCGGGCTGGCGAGCATACTCTTCAACGGGTGGAACAGGGCCAGGGCCACATCGTCTAACTGGCCGTGGCGCACCCGCACCGCCAGCGTGCCGATGTCGCCCAGGAGCATGTTCGCCGCCTGCACCAGCGCCACGGGCTGCCCCGCCTCCCGCGCCAGCGCCTCTTCGATCAGGCTCTCTTTGACCCCGGTGCGCATCTCCCCGGTGCAGATTTTGATCAGGTATTTCGCCTCGTCCGCTCCGGCCCGCACCAACAGCGCCCTCAGGTGGGTCGCTTTGGCGATGGTGCCCGCCGTGGCGGCGATCTCATCGTAGGCCGTCGCCACGGCGGCCAGGGTCAGCGGCTGGCCCGGCGTGATCGGCGCGGCGGGCAGGAGGCTCGCCGCCACGTCGCCGATATCGCCGGTGCGGACGTGATGCGCGCCGTACTCTTCGGGGGCGATCCCGGCCAGGTCACACAACACGGCGATCACCGCCGACCCACCCACGTTCAGGGTGCGTTCGTCGTGGGCTGGGAAGGGTCGCCCGGCCAGGAAACGGCAGGCGCGGGCCAGGTCGTCATCGCCCAGCCCGGCGAAGTAGGCCCCCAGCCGAGCCATCTTTTCCAGCCGCTTGGAAGTGGCCCGCGCCGTGTCCGCGACGGCGGCGAGGTCAGCAAACGGGGCAGAAACGTCGGTTGTCAGCATGATCCCTCTATCCAGTCTGGTCAAGAATGGGCGGCGCGCACCCGGTCGGCAATCGCCCCGGCGAATTGCGCCACCGCCTGGGGAGCCTGATGCAAGAACAGCGACGGCTCGACCAGTTCCAGTTCCAACAAGCAGGGTGCCCCGGCCTCGTCGCGCAACAGATCGACGCGGGCGTACAGGGTGGAGGCCTGGACAGCCAAGAGCACCGCTCGTGCCAGGGCGAGTTCGTCCGGAGCCGGGGCCACGGGCGGATGGTCGTCGGCATAGCGGGGGCCGTACCCCTCCGGGGCCGACCGGCGCACGGCGTGGGTGAACTCCCCGGCGATGAACATCAGCGACCGTTCACCATAGCCGCTCACCGAGGACAAGAACGGCTGGATCATCATGTCGCGCTCCTGCAACAGCGCGTCCAGCCGGGCCTGGGCCGGGGCCAGCGTGTCGGCGGTGACGATGTTCGTCCCGTAGGAATCGGCAGACACTGCCGGTTTGACCACCGCCTGCTGCCAGCCCTGCGCGGCCAGGATCGCCCCCAGGTCGGCCCCGGTGCCCGCCGCCAGCCACACCGTCGGCACGATGGGCACGCCGCGTGCCGCCAGGTCGGCCAGGTAGTGCTTGTGGGTGTTCCAGCGCAAGAGCGGGGCGGGGTTCCACAGGTCGGTCAGCCCGCCCACCCGTTCCGCCCAGGCGACGAATTCGTCGCGGCGGTGCAGGTAGTCCCAGGTGGAGCGGACCACGCACAGGGCGAACGCGGCCCAATCCTCGGCGGGGTCGTCCCAGACGACGAACCGCGCCGCAAGACCGTGCGCCGCCAGCGCCGGGATCAGTCGTTGGTCCTCGCTGCTCCCCTCCGGCAGCGTGGCCTGGGTCACGAGACCTATATCCATCGGGTGTGCCTTGTGGGTTACGTCGCCGGGGGCGCGGACTCCAGGTCCGGGCTGTCGGCCTGGGTGTAGGCGCGACGGGCGGACACTTGCACGAGGGTGCGTTCGGGCCATTGGAGGGCGGTCAACTGCCCGCCGAACACGCAGCCCTGGTCAATATTGAGCGTATGATTGATCCACTCGGCGGTGGGATGCACGGTATGCCCGTAGACAATCGAGGCGGTGCCCCGGTAATCCTGCGTCCAGTCGCGCCGCACCGGCAGCCCGCGCTCGTCCAGCGCCCCACTGACATCGCCATAGAGGCAGAAGTCGCGGATGCGCTTGGTCACTTTGCCGATCATCCACTCTTTGATCCCGGCGTGGGTAACTACCAACTGGCCCTCGTCCAGCATCAGGTAGGGCGGGGCGGTCATAATCGTCGCCTTGGTCAGCTCGATCAGGTCGCGCCGTTCGCGGGCGGGCAGCGCTTCGATCTCGGCCAGCGTCTTTTCCAGGCCGTGCCCCACGCGGACCCGGTTGCCCTTCAAGTGGCGCAGCAGCTTGTTACAATGGTTGCCGGGCACATAGAGCGCCGTCCCGGCCTGCACCATCGGCAGCACCCGGCGCAACACCGCCACGCTGGCCGGGCCGCGGTCGGTCAGATCGCCCAGGAAGACGGCCATCCGCCCGCCGGGGTGGTGCCAGGTGGGGTCGTCGGCCCCGCGCGGCCCATAGCCCAGCTTCTCCAGCAGTTCGGTCAGTTCGTCATAACAGCCGTGGATATCGCCGATGACATCGAAGGGACCATGCTCGTGATGCAGGTCCACCGGCGGCGGGTCATAGAGGATCTGAACCCCCGTCGTGTCCGCCGCGTCCACTGTATATACGCGATCAAAGCCCTCTTGCGGGACGCGCTTCAGCGTCTCTTGCAATAGCGCGATCTGCCGGTGGATGACCAGCGGCCCCACCTGCCGGGTGCGTTGCCGGTCGCGGGCCAGGCACAAGGCCGCGTCGGCGACCAGCACGAGGAACACGACAGGCACCTGCTGGCGATGGCCTAGCCGCAAGAGGTCGCGCCGGGTCTGGACGCTCAGGGCGGTACTGTCGACCACGGTCAGCCGCCGCAGGGTCAGGCGCTTGTCCACGAGATCATACAGCAACTGGAAGGCCATGCCCGACACGCTCTGGTCGGTCTCGTCGTCGGTCAGCCAGGCGCGCATCCGGTCCGACGCCACCACCTGGGTTTCGGCAAAATGCTGGGCGGCGAAGGTCGACTTCCCGCTCCCCGACGGCCCAGCCAGCACCACCAGCGCCTCCGCAGGCAATACTATCTCCACGTTGGTGCCCCTGCTCCTCTCCCGAATTCTAGCGCCATTATAGCACAGGCGGCGCGTGATGCGTGAAACGTGAAACGTGAAACGTGATGCGCGTCGAGTACTGCGTATTGCCTATTGTGCCGTTCTGATCATCGGCCACCGTTCCCTGACCCCTGACCCCTGACCCCTCGACACGCATCACGTTTCACGTTTCA
>JBBSEL010000122.1:0-7729 GCA_038239755.1 Chloroflexia bacterium
CCCCCCCACCCAAGCGCGCGCCACCCACCGTGGGGTAGCGCGCTTGCCTTAACATAGTATAGTGTAATTTCAGGAACATCATATGAAACTCTCTGGTGAGCAAAGACGACAACTCTATGCTGCCCTTCTTGATGCCTTCCCCACGGCGGCAGACTTGGAGAGGATGGTCAGCTTTCAGCTTAATGAAAATCTGGAACACATTGTTGAGCATGGTACCCTCAGCAATACTGTACGTAAGTTAATAGAGTGGATAGAAGCTCATGATAGAATTGATCACTTAATCACAGGAGCTCTCGCAGATAATCCAGACAATATAGCTCTACGCAGCGTCACAGAGCAATTACGCGCTGCTACAGGAATAACTAATACTTCTTCAGTTCCTAAATCTGATGATATCGCTGTCCTCAATATTCGCGGGGTTGCTTATGCCCAGACGAAGCACTACAAAGAAGCATTAGAACATCTTGATAAAGCATTGAGCTTGAATCCTAATGATGTTTCCACGCTTAACAATCGTGGTCGGGTTTACGTTGAAATGGGTCGTTACGATGATGCCCTGATTGACTATACTCATGGAATATTATTGCAGCCTAACCATGTTACTATCCTCAACAATCGTGGCTCTGTCTACTGTAAATTGCAGCGTTATGAATTAGCTTTGGCGGACCTTAATTCTGCCTTGCAGATATATCCCAATTATCCCGACGCACTCCATAATCGCGGGAGCGTTTACATGAATATGGAACGCTATAAAGAAGCTTTAGCCGACTTAGATCGGGTTTTGGAAATAGAACCTGATCATCCTTCGAGCCTTAATAACCGAGGTGCCATTTATGCAAAGATGCAGCAATATAATCAAGCACTTGATAATTATAACCATAGCTTGAAAGTACGTCCTGATCATACAAACACTCTATACAATCGCGGGCGTGTTTATTTTGGCGCGCATAATTATCCGCAGGCGCTCAAAGATTTTAGTCAATCACTCACACTCTCCCCCAATGATCCTGATACGCTCTTCTACCGTGGACAAATATACGCCATTCTCAACCAGTGGCGTGAGGCATTAGCTGATTTTACTCATTCGATTTCGCTAAAGGGAGATGATGCCGACGTTTTTGATCGTCGCGGGCTTGTTCATATCCAAATGGATCAGTATAAAGAAGCGATGGATGATTTCAATCGCGCATTAAAATTACAACCTGATAACATCTCTGCTCTTAGCAACCGCAGTATAGTTCATTGCTTCAATGGACGTTATGATTTAGCACTTGCTGATTGTACTAAGGCTTTATCTTTAGGCCCTAATTATCTACCAGCTATATATATATTGGCGCAAGTTCGCGCCAAACGCGAAGAGTGGGCGTTGGTGCTAACAGCTTTACAAAAAGCAGTTCAAGCAATGCCTATTTTCGGCCAGATGGCCCAGACAGACTCCGACTTCGCCCCCTTGCGCGACGATCCCGAATTCCGCGCCCTCGTCGGCCTGCCGCCGAACCCTGAAGCATAAACAGAAGGCCCGTCTCCCCACTGAGACGGGCCTTCGTCATACGCAATCCGTGTAATCCGTTCCCCAAATCCGTTGACCGCGCTAGCTCCGCAGCAGCCGCAGCACTTCGGCCACGCTCCAGGCCTGGGCGAAGGCTCCACGGGGGCGCGGGGGCGGGTCGGCATCGTAGATCTCGTTGAGGGTGCCCGCACAGTCCACGGCCAACTGGCGTTGCAGGGGGGCGAGCAGGCGCAGCAGGGCGGCGCGGTCGGCCCCGGCCCAGCGGCGCAGAGCATCGCCATAGGCCCCCAGCAGCCAGGGCCAGATAGTGCCCTGGTGGTAGGCCCCGTCGCGGGTGCGGGTGTCGCCCACGTAGGTGCCGACGTAGCCGGGCGCGCCGGGATTCAGCGTGCGCAGGCCGACGGGGGTCAATAGCTCCTTCTGCACCACGGCCAGCACGCTCGCCGCCTGTTCCGCGTCCACCAGATCCGGCTCCAGCGAGAGGGCGAACAACTGGTTGGGGCGCAGGGTGGAGTCGGTCGCCCCCTCTGGCCCGTCCACCACGTCATAGAGGTAGCCGCCCTCGGCGTACCAGAAGCGGGCGCGGAAGCTGGCGCGGGCCTGGTCGGCCAGGGCGGTATAGTCGAACGGCTCGGTCAAGTTGTACGCCGGGGCCGGGGGGGCGTCGGCGGCAGCCGTCTTGCGCGAGGAGCGACGCTTGGCGGGCGGCGGGGCCAGGGGCGGTTTGGTCGCCTGGGGCTTGTCCAGCTTGTCGGCCAGCCGGGCCATGATCCGCAGCGCATGGTACCACAGCGCCTGGATCTCGACCGGCTTACCCTGGCGCGGCGTGACCACCCAATCGTCCACCTTGGCATCCATCCAGGTCAGTTGCACCCCCGGCTCCCCGGCATAGAGCAGCCCATCCGCCGGGTCGGCGTGGATGCCGAAGCGGGTGCCCTTCAGGTGCCAGCGCACGATGTCTTCCAGCAGCGGCCATAGCTCCTCGGCCAGCGCGGTGTCATTGGCCGAATGGACATACGCCTCCAGCGCGTGGAAATACCAGAGCGTGGCGTCCACCGTGTTGTATTCGGGCGCGGTGCCCGCGTCGGGGAAGAGGTTGGGCACCTGCCCCTGGTCGGCGTGGCGGGCGAAGGTCCGCAGCAGCCCGGCAGCGGCCTCCTTGCGGCCCGTCGCCAGTGCCAGCCCCGGCAGCGCGATCATCGTGTCGCGCCCCCAGTCGGTGAACCAGGGGTAGCCCGCGATCACCGTGCGCGACCCGCTGTCCTCCGCCACATCGGGATCGGTGGCCCCGGCCCCGCTTGCCCCCGGCCCCGGCTTCGCCGGGCTGGCCTCGGCTCCCCCCCCATCGGCGCGCAAGACCAGGAATTGGTCTGCCGCCTGGACCAGTTGGGCCACGAACGCCTGGTGCGCTTCCGGCGCGCTGGTGTCGGCGGCGTTCAGGTTGTCGGCCCCCGGCAGCAGCCCGGCCCGGCGTAACAGCCGTTCTTGCCGCGCCCGCGCCCGGGCCAGCGCCGCGTCCACGTTGCGGTCTACCTGGGTCGCCGGTTCGGTGGTGGCGATCAGGGTCAGGCTCTGGCCCGGCTCCAGGGACATGCGGAAGACGCCGGGCAGGTAGAGGTCTTCGATAAAGTCCAGCCCGCGCTCGCGCTCGACCCGGTAGAGAAAGTTCCAGTACCACACGCCCGACGGGGTGAACCCGGCGCGGGGGCTGGTCAGCAGGTAGAACGGGCGGGCATCGGCCCCGGCGCGGATGGTGCAGCCGCCACCGATGGGCAGCGGGGTGACGCCGAAGGTCTGGCCCCCCGCGCCCCGCGTCAGGTGGTGATGGTCGCGGTAGTTGACGAACGGGCGCAAGACCAGGGCCAGCGTGCCGCGCCCCTCGGTGTAGTGGTAGCGCACATAGGTCGTGTTCCGTCCATGCTCCATCCAGATCGTTTTTTCCAGCCGGGCCGCGCCCACGCGGTAGGCGAAGGTGGGCATGGCCCGCTCGTAGGCGAACGATTCGAGATGGACGAAGCCGCCGGGATGGATGCGATCATCCTGGTACTCGTTCGCCCCCAGGTAATAGGTGGTCCCGTCCAGTTCGATTTCTTCGTCGCAGTTCGCCAGGAGTTGGACCCGCTCTACCGGGGGCCGCAAGGAGGCGATGAGCAGCCCGTGGTAGCGGCGGGTGTTGACGCCGGGGATGGTGCCCGCCGCGTAGCCTCCCAGCCCATTGGTCACCAACCACTCGTGGCTGATCCCTTGCCCTACATCGCGGCACACGTCACGGCCCAGGGTAATCATAGCGGGTTGCTCTCCTCTACGGTAGCGCGGGGTCGGGGGACCACGAATAAGCCGGGTCCCCTGCCCTCACAGCCCTAAGATCTTGTTCAAGGCCCCGACATTGAAGTCGATAATAATCTGCCCGTCGATGTCGAAGGTCGGCACAGTGCGGTAGCCGCCGGTCCAGCGTTCCAGTTGCTGGGCGGCCTCCGGCACTTTGTCGATGTCGATTTCGGTATAGGGGATGCCGTTGCGCTCCAGATACCATTTCGCCAGATGAACGCTGGAACACCACGAGGTGGTATAGAGCGTGACGGTCGGTGGGGTTTCATGCGCACTCACAGTAGCTCCTCTCGCGCCGGGTGGCCCGGCCTGGGCTGGGGGTCGAACGTCTGCCACCGGCCCCCCATCGCTAGAACGCGGCGGTGGCAGAAAGGGCAAAAACGCCTGGGAGCGCCCTCATTATAGCATATCCTGTGCCGGGCGTAGACCGGGGGTCGGGGGTCAGTGGATCATGATACGGTGGTAGCCTCCTAGATCCCAGGATACCTGACTGATCCCTAATCCCTGATCCCTGACCCCAGCCCCCGCCTCCCAGCCCCCTCATGCACCCCGCCCCTAGATCGGCTATAATAGAGCGCAGACCAGAGCAAAGGAGCGTGTTCTCATGACTTATCGCGTGACCCTCATTCCCGGCGACGGCATTGGGCCGGAAATTACCGAGGCCACCCGGCGGGTGCTGGAAGCCACCGGCATCCCCTTCGAGTGGGACGTGCAAGAGGCGGGCGTGGCGATGCTGGAAAAGACCGGATCAGCCCTGCCCGACAGCGTGATCGAATCGGTGCGGCGCAACAAAGTGGCGCTGAAAGGGCCGATCACCACCCCGGTGGGCAAGGGCTTCCGCAGCGTCAACGTCGGGCTGCGCAAGGCGCTCGACCTCTACGCCAACGTGCGCCCGTGCAAGACTCGCCCCGGCGTGCGCTCCCGCTACGACAACGTGGATCTGGTGGTGGTGCGCGAAAACACCGAGGATCTCTATGTCGGGATCGAGTTCGCGCTGGGCAGCCCCGAAGCGGAGCAGGCGCGGATCATGATCGAGGAGTTGAGCGGGCAGCGCATCCGCCGCGACTCGGCCCTCAGCATCAAGCCGATCAGCCAGACTGCCAGCCGCCGCATCGTTGAATTCGCCTTCGACTATGCCCGCCAGAACGGGCGCAAGAAAATCAGCGCCGTCCACAAGGCCAACATCATGAAGGCGACTGACGGCCTGTTCCTGGCGACCGCCGAACAGGTGGCGAAGGAGAACCCTGACGTTGCTTTCGAGGGCGTGATCGTGGACAACATGTGTATGCAACTGGTGCAAAAGCCGGAGTTGTATGATGTGCTGGTGCTGCCCAACCTCTACGGCGACATTGTGTCTGACCTGTGCGCCGGGCTGGTCGGCGGGCTGGGGGTCGCGCCGGGAGCCAACATCGGCACCGACACGGCGCTGTTCGAGCCGATCCACGGCAGCGCGCCCAAGTATGCCGGGCAGAACAAAGTCAACCCGATGGCGATGATCTACAGCGGGGTGATGATGCTCCACTACCTGGGTGAGCACGCCGCCGGGGACCGGCTGGAGGCCATTGTGGACGCGATGATTGCCGAGGGCAAGTATGTCACCTACGACCTCAAGCCGCAGCGTGACGACCCGACCGCGATCAGCACCTCCGCCGTCTCCGACCACATCATCGAGCGCCTGCACGACTGAACGAGGTATGAGGTACGAGGTACGAGGTGATTAGCAGTTACATTGCGTAGTCCAGATCTCTCGCACCTTTACACCTCATACCGCATACCTCGTACCTTATACCCCCAACCCCTATCCCCATGAAGATCGCCATCAACGGCTTCTTCGCCGCGAAGCCGCACACCGGGAGCGGGCAGTACCTCTACCAATTGTGGAGCGCGCTGACTCAACTGGACCCCCTGCCCGATCAGCCTCTGGAATACACCCTCCTCGTGCCGGGCGGGCTGCCCAAGGAGGAGGGAGAAGTGGCCCTGGCCGCGCCGGGGTTCACTGTGCAACCCTGCCGCTTGCCGCAGGGGATGCGCGGGCCGCTGGCCCAACTCTGGTGGGAGCAGCAAGGGCTGGGGGCGGCCACGCGGACGGCGGGGGCCGACCTGCTCCACAGGCCCTACCTGGCTGCGCCGTGGCGAGCCGCCCTCCCGGTGGTCACCACCGTCCACGACGTGATCCCCTGGGTGCTGCCGGGCTACCGCGAAGGGTGGCGGGTGCGGGCCTACCTGAGCCTGGCCGCCGCCGGGGTGCGCCGCTCCCGCCTTCTCCTGGCCGACTCCGAAGCGTCGAAGCGCGATGCGATGCGCGTGCTGAAGGTGCCCGCCGACCGGGTCCAGGTGGTCTACCTGGCGGCCAATCCGGCCATGCACACTCCGCCCGACCCCGGCGAAATCGGCGAGATGCGGGCGCGGCTGGGTTTGCTGCCCCATTATGCCTTCTATGTCGGTGGCTTCGACCGGCGCAAGAACGTGCCGCTGCTGATCGAGGCGTGGGCGCGGGCCTTGCCCCGGCTGATCGAGACGGCGCACCTGGCCCACGAGCCGCTGCCGATCCTGGCAATCGCGGGCGCAGTGCCGCCCCCCGGCGGGCTGTTCCCCGACGTGGTGGGGCGGGCGCGGGAGTTGGGCCTGCTGGCGGGCGACGGGGCCGGGGGCGAACGCGACGGCGCGGTGCGCTTCCTGGGCCGGGTGAGCGAAAACGACAAGCGGCTCTTGCTGGCCGGGGCGCGGCTGTTCCTCTTCCCCTCGCGCTACGAAGGCTTCGGGCTGGACCCACTGGAGGCGATGGCGGCGGGCTGCCCGGTGATCAGCAGCAGCGGCGGCTCGCTGCCCGAAGTAGTGGGCGACTCGGCCCTCGTCCTCTCGCCCACCGACCGGGCCGCCTGGACCGATGCCATTGTGCGCCTGTGGACCGATCCCACCCGCCGCGTCACCTTGATCACGAGGGGTCGTGCCCGCGCCGCCACCTTCACCCCCACCCGCCTCGCCACCCAAACCCGCGCCGCCTACCTGCGTGCGCTAGCTGTAGGATAGGAGTACACTGCACTAATGGCTGCCGAAAAACCAGGCTGTCTCGTTGCACTTCTCCGCTTATTTGGCTTAGGCCGAAAACGCTCATCCCCTGTCCCACTACCCCAACAGACATGGGCGGAACTATTCCGCGACCCGCCTCCATCCGCTGATCCGGCACCCCCGCTCCCAGCCACACCTGGCGTACCTGTCGCGTCTGCTGACATGCCCTACACCCTGAAAAAGGCGCTTCTTAAACCCAGCGAACGCTCCTTCTATCACGCGCTGAAGAAGGCCACGGATGACCAGTGGATCATCTGTCCACAGGTGCGGCTAGGCGATATTTTCATCGTCCCCACCGCCCTCAAAGGTGAGACCAAGTGGTTTGGTAGAATCGCAGGTATGCACGTCGATTTCTTGCTTTGTGAGCCAGAGACGTTCCGGCCTGTGTTGGGCATCGAACTAGATGGCGTGAGCCACCGTTATCCCAGAAACGTCGAACGTGACACGTTCAAAAATCAGGTCTTCGCCGTCGCAAAGTTGCCGTTGCTGCGGGTGCCTGTGCAGATCAATTACGAGGTCAACGGGCTGAACGAGCGGATGGATCAAGCTTTAGCCGACATTCCCCGCCGCTCGCCCACCGACCAGCCTGAGCAAGATCCGTTAGCCCCACCGTGCCCGAAATGCGGCGCAGTGATGGTCCGACGTGTCGCAGAACGGGGTGAGCGCCGGGGCAAAGCCTTTTATGGCTGCCCCAACTACCCGCTCTGCAAAGGCATCCGCGATCTTGCGTAAGCGATCTTTCGATCCGCAGGCGGTCATCCTGAGCGCAGCGAAGGATCTTCCTGGCGGTTCGTGGTGCTGAAGCGACGATCCCGATCTCCC
>JBBSEL010000123.1:0-7700 GCA_038239755.1 Chloroflexia bacterium
ACCGCTTCAGCGTTGAAATAGGCTTGATCGCTCAAGGCGGATCGGGCCGACCATACGCCTGCTGTATTGGTGTAATAGTACAGCGACCCACTGCCGCCGCCGTTGGCCCAAAAGACCCAGATTTTCCCGCTGGTGTCCTGGGTGGCAGCCACGGTGCGCCCGTAGAACGCCGAGGACAGGCCCGTCCGGTCGGATACCTGGGCGGGTGCGCCCCAGGTCAGCCCATCGGGCGAGGTCATCACGAAGACGTTATAGGTGGTGTTGTCGGGGTCGCAGCCGGGGCGGACGCAGGGCGCGACCTCGCTGCGGGTAAAGAAGAGGTAGTACGTGCCATCGGCGGCGTGCACGAGGGAAGGGTTGCGGTCGTAGTGCGTTCCACTGGTCAGTGCAGTGGACAGGCTGACTTCTCGTGTGTTCCCGCTGACTGCCAATGCAGACGGTGCGCCCAGCACCATCCCCAGGGTCAGCACAGCCATCAGCCCGACACCAATTCGCCAGAACCGAGTCTTTCGAAAATCCATGATCTCTCTCCCTGGTTGAAAGCGTACGGATAAGACGGTTCCTGAAGCGCCCGCGAAGCCCATCGCCCGCTGCGCCTATCTGAAGCTGATCGTGGGGTTCACCTCCTTGTTTGGTGGGTCGTGCGCAGTGCTGCCTGGTCTATCCCCCCGAATAGCCCTTGGTGCAGCCCCAGTCTACCAGATGTATAGGATCGCTTTCGTGAGTGGACGGTCCCTGGCCTGTCTAACACGGTCCCCGATAGCGGATCCGCCTGCTGAACGGTGGGCATGACTCTACTTTTGAGATGTCCTGTATATAGGTAATTACGCTGGGGAATAAGGAACCCTGCCAAATATAGGCGCAGGGTAAAACGCTCGTGCGTATTATTCTACCATAGCATGGAACAAAAGACAAGTAAAATCTCCTTTTTTGTATCAGAGTTTTATAACAAAGTATTAAGATATAAAACTTCTCTTTTAGAACTTGATCGCCTGATGTCAATCTCCTGTCAATCTGCCTTACAGCCAGCCGGAAATAGGGGGGATAGGCGGGGGATCATAAAGAGAAAGGGTGCCGATCAATCGCTTGATCGACACCCCTCCTTTTTCCGGGTCAACGCGCAATAGGCGATCTAGATCGCGCATCGCGCCGGGCTTACCGTTTCGCCGGGGTGGAGCAGTTGGGGAAGAAGGCCTGGGCGGCGATCTTGCTCATCTGCCCACGGGTGGCGTTGTTGTTCGGGCGGAAGTAGGGGCGGTTGGTCGGCGCGACACACGGTTCGCCCGCGCTGCCGCAGGGATAGCCACTGACGATCCCCCGGCTGACCACCCGCTCGACGTAGAGGTAGAAGGTGCTGCCGGGGGCCACATCCTCGAAGGTCTGGGTCGTCGGGGTTTCGGTCCAGCCCGCCGCGCCGGAGGTGATTTTGGAAAGCTGCCCTCGCGTCACATTGTTGTTCGGGCGGAAGTAGGGGCGATTGCCGGGGCTGATGCACGGCTCGAACGCGCCACCGCAGGGGTAGCCGCCGATGACGGCCCGCTCCGAGAGGCGCTCGACCCAGAGGGCGAAGGTGCTGCCCGGCGCCACATCCTGGAAGGTCTGCTGCGTGCTGGGGATGGCGTCACTGAAGCCCGCCGATTCGGAGACAATCTTGGCGGTCTGGCCGCGCGTGACGTTGTTGTTGGGGCGGTAGTAGATGCCGGGGCACGGCTCACCGGGGCCGCCGCAGGGGTAGCCGGAGACGATGCCCCGGCAGGCCAGGCAGCGGATATTGTTGTAGAAGGTGCTGCCGACTGGCACGTCGGCGAACTGCACCGGGCAGGCGGTCGCGGTTGGGGTGGCACCGCCCGGCGTCATCGTGCGGGTGGGGCTGGGCGTGATCGGGACGGGTGTGCCGCAGGCAGTGGTCAGGAGCAGGGTCACGTCGTCAATGCTCCAGCCCGTCTCAAGGCTCGAGTCGTCGTTGGCTTCGCGGAAGCGCAACTTGAAGGTGCTGCCGATCAGGCCACCCAGGTTGACGGTGGTCTGGATGTAGCCGCCGGCGAGGCCGGTCCACGCCTCGCGCCCGGCGATGGGGCTGCTGAACCCGGTGTCGATGGGGGCGACATAGCCGCCTTGCACGAAGCTGTTGCCGGTGATCGCCAGCACATCCTGCCAGGTGGTGCCGCCGTCGGTGGACACTTCTAGCACGCCGCCGTCGTAGGTCTCTTCCAGCTCGTAGTCGTGCCAGAAGCTGAGGAAGGCACCTGGCGCGGCGGCGGGAATGGTGATCGGGTTGATCGAGGTCAGGTATTGATCGCTGATGTTGCCCAGGTCGGGGGCGAAGGCCGAGCGGGTGCCGCTATGTGGTCCCGGTGTAGTCACCGAGTTCCACCCGCAGCCGCCGGGTACGCAGGTGCCCACCGTGCTGGTAAACACGCCCAGCGCGTTCTCAAAGCCTTCATTCAGCGCCGTCGTGCCGCAGGGGGTCATGGTGGGGGCGCTGGTCTGCGTGGCCGTGGGGACGGTGGCGGTGGGAGTCGTCGTCCGCGACGGCGGGATGGGCGTGCTGGTCGGCGGGGTGCCGGTGGGGGTCGGCCCGCCGACGATAGTGAAGTTGACGTTGGACACGTCGAAGAAGATGTTGGTCGAACAGGCGACCTGGACCCGCGCCTGGGTGGTCGAGACGTTCGGTGCGGTGACGCCCTGGGTGCCGTCGTTGGCCGTGCCAAAGGCCAGCGGCAGCGGCCAGGTGTTGCCGCCATCGGTGGAGAGGGTGATATCGACCGTGGCGCAACTGACCGGAGGGGCCGTGGTGTTGGCGACATCCCAGGTGACCGTCTGAGCGCTGCCGCCCGGCCAACTGACCGCTGTGTTGGGCGAGGTGACGAGGAACGGGCCGGAACTGGTGGTGACGGGGATATTGACGCTGGCGTAGTTCACGCCGCCGCCGCCGGTGCGGTTATCGCGTGCCGTCAGGCGGAAGGTCAGGGTGCGGTTGGTCATCGGCAGCGCTTCGCCAAAGGTGCTGGTGTTGTTCAGGATGTCGCTCAGTTTGGGGAAGAAGCGCGTCGGGCTGGTGGTGGGGTTGAACGAGCGGAAGATGGCCCGCGTGCCGTCGTCGGTGTTGGGCGGCGCGGCGGCCCCGGCGTTGAACTGCTCCCAATCGTAGGTCAGCGGATCGTTGTCGGCATCGGTGGCCGAGCCGGTCAGTTGGAAGTAGGTCTGCTGGGGAATGGTGAACGAAGCCCCTGGGTTCACGACCGGGGGGTTGTTGCCCGTATTGGTGGTCACGGGGCACGAGTTGCCCTGGCCCGTAGTGGTGTAGGCTACGATCTCGTCAAAGCTGACGGTGTGGAAATAGGCGTCGCTATGCAGTTGCAGGTTTTCGCCGCCGCAGATGCCCGCATAGGCCATGATGGTCGAGCCGCTGCCCGGTTCGTAGGCGGTAGAGGCGTTGCGGTTGCCGCCGCCGCAGTTGATGGTCGTGCCGTTGAAGGTGTGGTTGCCGCCGAACTGGTGACCCATTTCGTGGGCCACATAGTCGATATCGTAGGGGTCGCCTACCGGGTTGCTGCTGCCGGTGACGCCCTGGGCCTTGAGGCCGGTGCGGCAGGGCACGCGCAGGTCGGCAATGCCGCCGCCGCCGGTGCTGAACACGTGGCCCACGTCATAATTGGCGTTGCCGATGACCGAGTCCAGCGTGCTCTGGTTCTGGCCCAGCATGGCGGCCCCGTCGTTGTTGGTGTAGGGGTCGGTGTTGGGGTCGGTGTAGATGATCGCCGCCTCGTTGGCGATCAGCACCAGACGCACCGCCACTTCTTGCTCATAAACGCCGTCTACCCGGTTGATGCTGGTGACGATGGCGGCCAGGGCCTGGGGGATCGTGCCGCCGAAGAACTGGGTGTATTCGCCGTCGGCGGCCAGCGCCAGGCGATAGGTGCGCAGTTGGCTGCCCGACGGCAGGTGCGGAGCGCTGGTGGGCGGCGGCGCAGCATCGGGGAGATTGACCCCCAGTTCGGTAAAGACCTTGTTGGTGGGCGCGAAGTCGCGGGTGTAATAGCTGATATAGTGGGCCGGGTCCTGGCTACTGTAGGGATCGATAAAGACGGTGCCGCTGGGGGCCAGGATGCTGGCGTGGAAGCCTGCTGGGGTGCGGTCAAAGCGCACCGTGGCCGCCGGATCGTCCAGGCCCTGGCCCAGGTAGGTGGTGATGGCCGGGTATTGGGCGGCCAGCGCAGGGGCCATGATCGGGGAATTGACAAAGCTGAAGCGCCCAAAGGTGCCGTTGGGAAGCGGCAGGCTCAGTATCGCCGTCGAAGCGCGGGTGGGCACCTTTTGCTCCTGGGGCGCGGCGGCTAGCAGCCCGTCGAGGGCGGCCAGGTCGGCAGCCAGGGTGCGATAATGGTCGGGCACAATCAGGCGCTCGCCCTTGACCGCGAGGCCCGCTTCGGCCACATCACTCCAGATCGCGGCGTTCTGGACGGCGGGCGCGCCTGTGGTGGTGCCGGGGTGCCCGGCGGCGACCTGGGCGACCAGCAACAGGGCCAGCACGGGGACCGCGCCGATCAGGTATAACCAACGATGACGTTGCATAGTGGATGCTCCTTGGTGGTAGGGGACGAAGGCCGTCATAGGGTGCCGCGCCGGGCACCACGATACCGGGTCCAACCGGGTGTGCTGCTGTTCCGCCGGGCGTAGCGGGGGGGCTGTGCCGGTCCTGGCAACGTCGTCAGGGTGGGCTGCCGGGCTGGATAGAAGGGCAGACCCTCATATTAACTACCGCTGAACACACGTAATGGTTTAGAACCGGGCCAAAGCGGCAGCGTGCCCGTGGACCGCGCCGCCATTGTCCCGGCAGTGTAGCACATCCCTCCCACTGCGTCAAAGTTATGTGTCAATTTATCTTTCCCCCGTCCATTATAGATAAATAAATATCGAGAATTTTATCGAGGAATATTCTCGCAAAGCCTTGTCGCTACTCCCTGACGTTCCCTCGCCGACAGGCGGACCTCGCCCAGCGACAAAGAGGCGACCCTGATTGGGTCGCCTCTTGGTTCTATCACCGTGCGCCGGGTTGCCGCCGGGCGGTTGGGGGTTGCCGGGGGTGGCTACTGCTGGTAATGTTCGACGGTCGTGGCGTCGCGCAGTTCGGCCTCGCTGGGGTCCTGGTTATACTCACGCCGGGCACGCCGCTGGCGCAACAGGTCCCAGCAGCGGTCCAGGCTGACCTGCAACTCGCCCAGGCGGGCGTGCTGGGCGTCACTCAGCTTGCCCGCTTCCGCCGCATCCCATAGCTGATGTTCTTCGGCCACCATCTGATCAATCGAACCGAGGAGATCCTCGTCTTTCATCGTGTTCTCCCTTTCTGCTCTAGGCCAAGGCGGGGCACGTCCGCCGGTCCGATTACCGGCCCCGGTCCATCCGCACCGCGCCACCGGATCATTATACCACGCGGCCCCCGGCGCAGCCCACTGCCGCCGCGTCGGGGGTGGGTGCGTCAGTCGGGGAGGATGGTCAGGTCAAGCTGGCGTAGGTGGTCGGGGTCGGCGATCATGGCGATCTCAACGATCTTGCCCGCGATGATGGTGAAGCGGAATGCGACCCGTGGCTGGCCGCCGGGTGCCCACACCGCGCCCACGGCTCCGTCCAACAGGGCCAGTTGGGCGACGCGGGCCCGCCCGGCGAAGGTGCCCGCCACGGCGGATGCCCCCTGGACCTCCGGCGCGGCCCCCACCTGCACGGCAGCCGGGTCGGCGCGCAGCACCACGTCGGGGTCGAGCACCGCGAGCAGTGCGGCGAAGTCTCCCCCACGCGAGGCGGCGAGGAAGGCGGTGACCACTTCGCGCTGGCGGGGGAGGTCGGCGGCGGGATCGGGCGCAGCCCCCTGGACCCGGCGGCGGGCGCGGCTGGCAAGCTGTCGGGCCGCCGTCGGGGAGCGCCCGACGATGGGGGCGATCTCGTCGAAGGGCACGGCGAAAATGTCGTGCAGCACGAAAGCGAGGCGTTCGGCGGGGTTCAGGGTGTCGAGGACCACCAGCAGAGCCAGCCCGACCGAGTCGGCCAGCAGGGCTTCATGCTCCGGGTCGCTCTCGTCCGCGCCGCTCCCCGGCGGGTCGGCTCTCTGTTCGTCCAACGGGTCTTCGCGCCGCGAGGTGCGGGCGCGCAGCAGATCCAGGCACACCCGCGCCACCACGGTGGTCAGCCAGCCGCCCAGATTGGCGACGTTGCGGGTGTCGGCGCGGCTGAGGTGCAGCCAGGATTCCTGCACCGCGTCGTCCGCCTCACTCAGTGAACCGAGCATCCGGTAGGCCACCGCCCGCAGGTGGGGCCGGGCCGCCTCGAATTGCGCGGCCAGCCCGTCGTGTTCATCCATCGGTCCGCGTCCTTTATGCGTCGGTCGCCTGGGGCAGCACCGGCTTGATATCAACCACCGGCGTGCCGTCAATCGCCTCCAGCGGCCCCACCTGCACGCGCCGACCCTCGATGGCGCGCACGGTGACCCGGTGTAACCCCAGCGGGTTGGGCCGATCCGGCGACCGGGTGGCAAAGACCCCGGTCAGCGGGTTTTGCGTGTCGCCCCGCGGATGGACCTGCAAGCGGTCGCGCTGCGCCTGGTGCAACCAGGTGATCAGGATGATCTCCTGGCCCACTTCGATCCCCGCCAGCCCGTCAGCCACCCACTCGTCTACTTCGAGCCAGGCATCGGGTGCGCCCTCGTTGCCTTGCCGGGGGGCATCCTCCCGCCGTTTGAGCGGCGACCGCAGCACGCCGATGGCCGACAGGGTATATTCTGGTTCTGGCATAAGGCTCCCTCTTTCATCTCTACGAACCCCACACACGCCGCAGGGACGCACTCTGTCGTTATCGTACCGGAAAACTCCTGCCCCGACAATGCTCATTGGGGTCGCTGCCCGGTCACATTCTCGCGTCGCGCTCCGTCAACATAATGACGCGGGAAACCTACCGGATGTGACCGAGAGAGCGGCTCTCGTGGCACATCGGGGATGGCCCGTCTGGATCAGGTGCCGGGATAGCCCGCCGCCCGGTTCCGTCCCACTATCTGACGACTTATGGAGGAGACCTATCATGCAAGCACCGACGAACCCGATTCAATTAAGCTCGTATATCAACTTTCAGGGCCAGGCCCGCGCCGCGATGGTGTTTTATCACCGGGTACTGGGTGGCACGCTCGATCTGCACCCGTCCACTGAGGGCGAACGCATCACGCAGGCACGACTTGATGGCGACGGCGTGCATATTGTCGCGGTGGACGGCCACCCCGATTACCCGGCCAAGGTGGGCGAGACCATGGGCCTGGCCCTGGGCGGTACTGACCAAGCGCGGCTCACCCACATCTTCCTCGCCCTGGCCGAAGGCGGCCAGATCAAGATGCCGCTGACCGCGCAGCCGGGCGGGGCCACAGTGGGCTGGCTCACCGACCCCTTCGGCATTACCTGGACGATCCAGATCGACCCGGCGTAAGGCCGGACCAACGCGGGCGCGCCACGCTTGCCGACCCGCTGAACGGCAACGGGCCGTGCCCTCTCCGCAATGGTAGGCGGGGAGGGCGCGGCCCGTCGTCGTGCCTGGGGGTTCTGGATCAGGAGGTCCGCCGCTATTGCGGGGGTCTTGTGCAGGCATGGCTATAAACACGGCTCTTGCAAAGTCCGCGATCTTGGTGTAGGGGCGTCCGGCGGACGCCTTGCCGGGGATCGCCG
>JBBSEL010000124.1:0-7639 GCA_038239755.1 Chloroflexia bacterium
ACCACCAGCTTGTGGCTTTGCGGGTGCGGGGCGCCAGTGGCTTCGGGGGTGGGTGGGGCCACCTCATCCGGTGGCCGGGATTCAACAGGGGTTGCAGAACGTTTAGACACGCTAGAGTATACCATATTGGGCCGTGGCGCACATGGGGCGGCGCTTACACAACCGGGCGGCGGCACTCTCTCTGGTTGGGGGTGACATGTGGGCATCCGAGGAGGCCGCCGCCTGGCTTACGCGATCCTTATGGTTGCGTACCGGCCAGCGCCGCCGCAAGCGGCACGGCACTCAGCAGGCCCGCGTTCGGGCCGCGCTCGTTGGCCCAGACCAGCTGATCCCCGGCCAGGGTCGGGTGCCACTGGAGGCCCTCGCGTTGGACCAGTATGCGGGGCCGTGCATCACGCAAGGTCAGTCCCAAGATGGCGCGGTCGCCGGAGGCGTTGCCCGTGCCGGCCCACAGCACCGTCTCGTCGTAGATGGCGGGGTCTATCCCCGGATTCTGATCGAGGACCGAATTCAGCCCGGTCTGGAGGTTCGCCAGCTTCAGATGGTCGGCGATCCAGACCACGTAATGGCCGGACAGGGCCAGCAGAGGGGTATAGCCGGGCGACATTTCCTCGTGCGCGACGATCTGCATCTGGCCGGTCGGCGGTTATAAGCCCGGATCAGGCTCTGGCCTCCCACCCCGATTTCGACCCAGACGATGTATTCTTTGCTGATCAAAAGGGTGCTGATGCGGGTGTTCGGAGCGTGCGGCAGGGGCGTCACCGCGCCGGTCGTCAGGTCGGCGGTCAGGATGAGGTCCGTTTCGCTCCAGACGACGGTGGTTCCGGCGATAGCCGGGGTGCTCCGGTAGTCGGAGCTATAGTCGGAGCCATGGGCCACGGTGTAGGTCTGGCCGGTTGCCAGGTCTTTGCCCAGGATGGCATTGCTGCGGCAGGCTCCCGGCGGACAGTTCGTGTAATCAAGCCAGACCACAATGGAGCCGTCCAGCGCCACCGCATTCTGATCCTGGATGTGGGCAGCGACCTCCTGGACTTGGCCGGTCGCCAGGTCGCGGGCGCGGAGGGCGGTCGGCACGCCGGGGCCGCGCTCGGCCCAGACCAGATAGTGGGCCGAGCCGCGAGGGGCGAACTGTTCGTGGCCCGGCAAAGGCGGCACCAGCACTGTGCGGTAGCGGTCGTGATAACGGGTGGTACCCAACTGGGCCAGCAGCACCGCATACGGGGTGCCCGCGTACTCCGGGTGATACTCGAACACGGCGCGCTGGAAGTATTGCACCGTACGCGACTGGCCGTCCAGCGCGCTCACTTCGGTGAACTCGTTCGAGATGGGGTAGCCTTGCTGGGCCAGGCCGCCATGCGCCTCCCAGTAGGTGCGGAAGAGGCCGCCGATGGTCTGGCCGGTTTCGGGGAAGCGGCGCGGGTTGTCGGTGCTAGGGTGCTGGTCGGGCGCGCCCGCCGACCCGTAGCGCCGCCCATATTCCTCGACCCCCAGCAGGCTCAGGAGCACCGCGCTGTCCGTGCCCTGGTATTCCGGGTGGCGTTCGAACACGGCGCGCTCGAAATATTGCACTCTGTACGTCTGGTGGTCGGTGGTTGAAACCTCAGGGAACTCGTCGCTGAGGGGCAGGCCCTGCTGGGCCAGGCCGCCGTGTGCTTGCCAGTAGATATAGAAGATCCCGCCGACGGCCCGGTCGGTTTCGGGGAAGTAGCGGAACCCGTCGTCGGCACGGGCGGGGCCGCTCCCGATTTGCCCTAACAAGAGGCTGCCGAGGAATAGCATCGTTACAATCCGCCAGATCTGCATTGTCTTGTCCTCCCTAAGGTGGGGTGCGGCCCCTTGGCGGGTATAACGAGCGGGGTGAGATGGCGGTTGCTGCTCTCATACGTACCGGGCGGGATGGACTTGCGTTCCGCCCCGAAACCTGCTAACATCAAGGCCACGGCGATTGGTGAAGCAGCGCGCTGTGGCCCGCCCGATGCGCGCCGCAGCGAAAGGAGACACACCCATGATGACAGACGATCAAAAAACCCGGATTCAGACCCCAGCCGCGCCCCGTGCCAGCGGCCCCTACTCGCAGGCGATTGTCGCCAATGGGATGGTGTTTTGCTCCGGCCAGGTGGCGGTCGATCCGGCCACCAATCAACTAATCGAGGGCGATATCCGCGCCCAGACCCACCGCGCCCTGAAGAACCTGGATGCGGTGCTGCGTGCTGCCGGGTCCAGCCTCCACCACACAGTGAAGGTCAACGTCTTTCTGGCCCATTTTAGCGATTTCGCGGCGATGAACGAAGTCTACCAGGAATATTTTGCCGACCCGTTGCCCGCCCGCTCCACCATCGAAGCCGGGTCTCTGCCCCGCAATGTGCTGATCGAAGTCGAATGTACCGCCCTGATCCCGCGCTTTATCAGCTCCTTGAGCGTCGTCAATGCCCGGGAGAGCGAATCCTCGTTCGATCTCGATCAGGACAGCGATTTCTAACCCCCGCCTGAGCAGCTTGCCGCAACGTTGACATTCGGCGGAGCGCGGCATATAATCGCGGTAATACAAGTAGCTACAGCGTATTCGCGCTGGCCGTTAACCCATCCGCCGTGGCGGCTTGCGGGGTCCTCGCCGCCCCCGTATCCCACCCCCGGCGGTTCCATCTGCGGAGGAGCAACGTCGCTATGGGTTTATCTACCGCGAGCAGCAAAGAGGCCGGGCGTGCCCCCCTACCGCTCAACAGCCGCCGCGACACCTGGTGGTTGCGCCCGCTGGCGACCGTGATCGTGCTGGGCGGGTTCGGCGTCTACTCCCTGTTGCGGGCCTTCGAGAACCAGTTTTTCCAG
The DNA here is from genome assembly GCA_038239755.1 of Chloroflexia bacterium. Lineage (GTDB taxonomy): Bacteria > Chloroflexota > Chloroflexia > QHBQ01 > JAICKM01 > JBBSAN01. Next base: position 2,827 of record JBBSEL010000124.1, read on the forward strand.
GTCGGGCCGTATCTCTCCCCGTTCTATTCCCCGCTGGTGCCGATCCACCTGAGCATCGGCACGTTCAACATCTCGCCTGCCTTCTATATCCTGGTCTTTCCGCTCAGCTTCCGGCTGACTTGCTACTACTACCGGCTGGCCTACTACCGCGCCTTCTTCTGGGACCCCCCCGCCTGCGCCGTGCCCGAACCATCGATCCGCAAGCACTACACCGGGGAGCGGGCCTTCCCGCTCATCCTCCAGAACCTCCACCGCTACACTTTCTACGCCGCCGCCATCTTCATCGTCATCCTCGGCTGGGATGCCCTCCAGGGCTTTGTCTTCGACGGCCATTTGGGGATGGGCGTGGGCACGCTCTTGCTGATCGCCAACGTGGCGCTGCTGGCGCTCTACACCTTCTCCTGCCACTCCTGGCGGCACCTCATCGGCGGGCAAGTCAATTGCTACTCCTGCACGCTCGTCAACCGCACCCGCTACGGCATCTGGAAGCAGGTCAGCTTTCTCAACGAGCGGCACGCGCTGTTCGCCTGGGCCAGCCTCTTCTCGGTCATGATCACCGATTTCTACATCCGGCTCGTAGCGTCGGGCGCGATCCAAGACGTGAGGTTCTTCTAATTTATGGAAGCGTACGATCTGTTTGAACACGACGTGCTGGTCATCGGGGCGGGCGGGGCGGGCCTGCGCGCGACCATCGCCGCTGCCGAGGCGGGGCTGAACGTCGGCGTGGTCTGCAAATCGCTGCTGGGCAAGGCCCACACCGTCATGGCCGAGGGCGGCATCGCCGGATCGCTGGCGAACCTGGACAAGAAAGACTCCTGGCAGGTCCATTTCATGGACACGATGCGCGGCGGGCAGTTCCTCAACAACTGGCGCACCGTCGAGATCCTGGCGAAAGAAGCGCCGGAGCGGGTGCTGGAATTGGAGCAGTGGGGGGCCGTCTTCGACCGCACGCCCGAAGGCTTGATCATGCAGCGGGCGTTCGGCGGCCACACCTACCGCCGCCTGAACCACGTCGGCGACCGCACGGGCTTAGAACTGCTCCGCACCGTGCAGGACCGCGCCGTCGCCACCGGCATGACCTGTTATATGGAAATGACCATGACCCGGCTGCTGAAAGACGGCGACCGGGTGGTCGGCGCGTTCGGCTACTACCGCGACACCGGGCGCTTCGTGGCGATCCGGGCCAAGGCGGTGATCCTGGCGACAGGCGGTTGGGGCCGGATGTACAAGGTCACCTCGAATTCGTGGGAATCGACCGGCGACGGCGCAGTGCTGGCCTACCACGCCGGGGCCGAATTGCTGGGCATGGAGATGGTGCAATTCCACCCCACCGGCATGGTCTGGCCGCCCGGCGTGCGCGGCCTGCTGGTCACCGAGGGGGTGCGCGGCGATGGCGGCATCTTGAAGAACGGCAAGGGCGAACGCTTTATGTTCGACCCGAAATACACCCCGCCGAGCTACAAGGGCCGCTATGCCGAGACCGAAGCCGAGGCCACCCGCTGGCTGGACGACAAGGCCAACAACCGCCCGCCCCCCGAATTGCTGCCCCGCGATGTGGTGGCCCGCGCCATCTATCGCGAGGTGCTGGCCGGGAACGGCTCAGAGCATGGCGGGGTCTATCTGGATGTGACCCATCGCGGGGCCGACTTTATCCGCCGCAAGCTGCCGAGCATGTACGAGCAGTTTCACGCGCTGGGCGATGTGGACATCACCACCCAGCCGATGGAGGTCTACCCGACCATCCACTACACGATGGGTGGGGTCCATGCCGCGCCGGAAACCGCCGAGACCACCGTGCCCGGCCTCTATGCGGCAGGTGAAAGCGCCGCCGGGGTGCATGGGGCCAACCGGCTGGGCGGGAACGCGCTCTGCGATATCCTCGTCTTTGGTCGCCGCGCCGGTGAGGCGGCTGCCGCCTATGCCCGGTCCACCCCGCAGGGCACGCTGGACGAGGCCGTTATCCAGGACGAAGCCGCCTCACTGCTGGCCCCCTTCGCCTCGCCCGGCACCGAGAATCCCTACCTGCTGACCCAGGAGTTGCAGGCGGTGATGCAGGAAGGGGCGATGATCGCCCGTACCGAAGAGGGATTGCAAAAATGCCTGGCCGGGGTGCTGGCGCTTCAAGAGCGCTCCCGCAACCTGCACGTCGACGGTACCCGGCTCTATAATCCCGGCTGGCACACGGCCCGCGACATCCGCAACATGCTGACCGTGTCGGAGATCATCGTGCGCTGCGCCCTGGAGCGCCGCGAAAGCCGGGGCGCGCAATGGCGCACCGACTACCCCGACCCCGATCCCGCATGGGGCAAGAAGAACCTGGTCGCCACCGAAGGCCCCGACGGAGTGCGGATCACGACCATCCCCGTCCCCGAAATGCCGCCGGAACTGGCCCAATTGTTCGAGGCGGCGAAGTAGGGGTTGGGGGTTGGGCGTTAACAAATAGGAGGACAGAAAACGCTCATGGAACACCGCATCGGGGGCTTCAATTCCATTGACGAATATATTGCCGCCTTCCCGGAAGACAGACAGGCACTTCTTGAAGCTGTCCGCGCCACCATCCGTGCGGCGGCCCCTGATGCCGTGGAGCGGATCAGCTATCAAATGCCCACGTTCGCGCAAGAGGGGAATCTGGTCTATTTTGCGTCGCTGAAGAATCATATTGGGCTGTATCCCACAGGGAGTGGGATTGCGGCATTCCAGGAGGAAATAGCCGGATATGAGAGCAGCAAGGGCGCGGTCAAATTCCCCATCGATCAGCCCTTACCACTGGATCTGATCGGCAAGATTGTGCAGTTTAGACTGGCCGAGAATCTCAAGAAGGCGACGGCCAAGGCAGGCAAGAAAAAAGCATGAACACGCCCACTAAAAAGTGGGCCATGTCATGCGCGCTGGTCGGTAATGGAGCGGTATAGTTCAAGGCGGCGGATAGGAGCGAACAGCTATGGCGAGTAACGAGACCCAGGCATCGGCCAATGCAGCGGGACCGACCGTAACCCTACGGGTGTTCCGGGGCGATGCCAGCGGCGGCAGTGAACAGGAATATCAGGTGCCGACGTTCCCCGGCATGGTCGTGCTGGACGCGATCCACCACATCCAGGCCCACGACGACAGCACGCTCTCCTGCCGCTGGAATTGCAAGGCGGGCAAGTGCGGCTCGTGTAGCGCCGAGATCAACGGTAAGCCGCGCCTGCTCTGCAAGGCCCGCATCCGCGACTTCACCACCGACGGCTCGCCGATCACCGTCCACCCGCTGAAGACCTTCCCGCTGATCAAAGACCTCGTCACCGACGTGTCCTGGAACTATCGTGTCTCGGCCCGCATCGCCCCGTTCACCCCGGCGGCAGATGCCCCGCGCCCGCTGGTTATGCAGCAGATGGATGTGGACCGCATTCAGGAGTTCCGTAAGTGCATCGAGTGCTTCCTTTGCCAGGACGTGTGCCATATCCTGCGCGATCACAGCCGCCAGGACAGCTTCTATGGGCCGCGCCAGATGATCAAACTAGCGAACCTGGACATGCACCCCTATGATAGCCTCCAGCGCCGCGACATGATCCGCGAGGAGGCCGGAGTCGGCTTCTGCAACATCACCAAATGCTGCACCGAAGTCTGCCCCGAACATATCCACATCACTGACAACGGGATCATCCCGCTGAAAGAACGGGTCGTGGACGTGCGCTTTGACCCGCTGCTGTGGGTCGCCCGCAAGCTGCGCAAGAAAGACCCGGTGCCCCCGGCCACCAACCCGGCAACAGAGTAGAGGCGCAGCCCTGGATCAGGCGAGCGCCGCCGCCAGCCGTTCCGCCTCGGCCACGCGGTCCAGCAGGGCGTAGGTGACGGCGGCACTCGCCTGGACGATTTCGGCCCGGCTCCGGCCCCAGCGGGCCTCGGCCCACACGCCCTCGTCGGGGTCGGTGGCGTAGAGCAGGGCTTCGGGCACGGTGGCCCATTGCAGGAGCGCACTCGCCAGGTAGGCGAAGCGGACGGCCTGTGGGTCGCCGCGCCAGCCCGCCGCGTGCAACGCCGCCAGATAGCGGCTGACTACCGCCTCCTCTAGCGCCGCGCTCTGCCCGGCATCCACGAGGAATTCGAGCAACGCCACCCAGATCAACGGGCTGATTTCCTGCCCCGGCGGTGCAGTGCCGGTCAGCGCCCAGTCAATTGCGATCGTCTCGGGTTGCCCATCCGGCGCGGTCCCGGCGAACAGATTGCCCCGCCAGGCATCGAGATGGGAGAAAGTGGCCGGGAGCCGGTCCAGCAGGCCCAGCCAGGATTCGCGCCGGGCCGCCAGCGCCAGGCAGCGGGCCGCCACTGGTACCGGGAATGCCTGTTGGACTAGCGGGTGTTCCCAGGTGGCAGGATCGTTGATCAGCGCCAGGCGCGTGGGGAGATCCGCCGTACGGTCGCGTAGCCAGCCCTGGCTCAGCCACGGAGCCTGGGGAGCGGGTCGCCCGGCCAGATACGCCCCGTTGAAGGCCCCCAGGTGCGCCGCCGCCAGGCCGTAGCGGTCCACATCCCACGGGGTCGCGGGCGTATCCAGGGCTTCCAACCAGATCCACCAGCCCCCATCGGGGCGCTGTTCAACGCCGTAGCAGCGCGGTGCCCGCAGGCCGCCCGGCAGATCATCAACGAACCCGGCCTGGTAGACCAGCGCCTCGCGCTCCCAGTAGGCCCAACTGGTCGGCGGCGCTGTAGCGTCGTTTCGCCCCGTCCGCAGCACCTTGAGCATCATCGTCCAGGGCCACGATTGGGCAGCATCATGGGCCTGCCCGGTGAGGTGATAGACCGTCCGCCGCCCCTGCTGGCTGATGCGCGT
>JBBSEL010000125.1:0-7616 GCA_038239755.1 Chloroflexia bacterium
ATGAAAACCTACCAATTCATGTGGCGGCTGATCCGCTTTCGGCCCTGGTTGTACCTGACCAACGGGATCTTGTGGACGTTGATCCACATGGCCCCGCTGGTGCCGGGGCTGATTGCGCGCGCCTTTCTGGACACGCTCAAGCCGAACACGCCGGTGGGCTGGGATGCGTGGAGTCTGATCGTGTTGCTGCTGATGATCGCGCTGGCCCGGATCATCCTCATCTATGCTGGGATTCGGGTGGACACGCTGCATCGCTTCAGCATGAGCGCCTTGCTGCGGCGCAACTTGCTGGCGAGCATTCTGCAACGCCCCGGCGCGCGGGCGGTGCCCGAGTCGCCCGGCGAGGCGATCAGCCGCTTCCGCGACGATGCCGAGCAGGCTGAAGACGCGATCAGTTGGACGCTGGATACCATTGGCATGACCCTGTTTGCGTTGGGCGCGGTGGTCGTGCTGCTCACGGTCAATGTGCCGATCACGGTGCTGGTTTTTGGGCCGCTGGTCGGCGTGGTCGGCGTGGCCTACCTGGCCCGCGCCCGGCTGGAACGCTACCGCACCGCCAGCCGCCAGGCCACCGGGCGCGTCACCGGCCTGATCGGGGAGATGTTCGGCGCGGTGCAGGCGGTGCAGGTGGCCGGGGCCGAGGCCGCAGTCATTGCTCATTTCCGGGTGCTGAGCGAGGCACGGCGCAAGGCGATGGTGCGCGATCAGCTTTTTAGCGGCGTGCTCGACTCGGTTTTTGCCAACACGGTGAGCCTGGGCACCGGGTTGATCCTGCTCCTGGCCGCCGGGGGGATGCGCGACCGCACGTTCAGCGTGGGCGACTTCGCCCTGTTCGTCTATTACCTGACCTTCGTGACCGATTTCACCCAATGGATCGGGAGCTTCCTGGCGCACTACAAGCAGACCAGCGTGGCTTTCACCCGGATGCTGGTGCTGCTCCAGGGGGCACCGCCCGCCGCGCTGGTCGCCCCCGCGCCGCTCCATCTGACCGGGCCGCTGCCCCCGGTGCCTGCGCCGGTCATCACTCCTGCCGAGCGGCTAGAGCGGCTCGATGTGGAAGGGCTAACCTATCGCTACCCCGAAGGCGGGCGCGGCGTGGCGGACGTGGCCTTGCACCTGCGGCGGGGCGAATTTGTCGTCATCACCGGGCGGATCGGCGCGGGCAAGACGACGCTGCTGCGGGCGCTGCTCGGTCTCTTACCTCCCGACGCGGGCACCATTCGATGGAACGGCAGGCCGGTGCCCGACCCGGCGGCGTGGTTCGTGCCGCCGCACTGTGCCTACACGCCGCAAACCCCGCTGCTGTTCAGCGCCCCGCTGCGCGACAACCTCCTGCTGGGGCTGCCTGGCGCGTCGGTGGACCTGGCGCGGGCGGTCCACACCGCCGTGCTGGAGCGGGATCTGGCCGAGATGGAGGCAGGGTTAGACACGCCGGTGGGGGCGAAGGGGGTGAAACTGTCGGGCGGGCAGGTGCAGCGCGCCGCCGCCGCCCGCATGTTCGCCCGCACGCCTGATCTGCTGGTCTTTGACGACCTGTCCAGCGCGCTCGATGTGGAGACCGAGGGGCTGCTCTGGGAGCGCATTTTCGCCCGACACGGCACGGACGGCCCCGGCCCCGATCGCCCCACCTGCCTGGTGGTGTCGCACCGCCGGGCTGCCCTCCAGCGCGCCGACCACATCCTCGTGTTGAAAGACGGGCAGGTGGCGGACGAAGGCCCGCTCGCCCTGCTCCTGGTCCGCTGCGACGAGATGCGCCAACTCTGGCAGGTGTTCGGGGCGGACGAGTAGGTGGTAGGTAGTGGGCAGCACGCAATCAGGTCACTAACCCCCAACTCCCGTTCCCGATGCATGGCTCTTGCAAAGATGTGATGTGAAAGGCAAACCCCCCTACACCAAGATCGGGCCGCTATACAGCGGTTATCGGACTTTGCGATAGCCCTGGTTGCCCATTCGTCCCCGGTTGCGTTCCTCCTAGCTCGGTGCTATAATTTGGCCGGATTGGGACGCGGCCTGTCCTCGTGCTCTATGCGCCTGCGGGTGCCCGAGCAGCCCCTATCCAAGTGATCCGAGTCTGTTGTGTTGTATGCAGGGAGGCAAGCCGATGGATCCGAAAAAGACAGCAGTGGTGCTGATCGAGTACCAGAATGATTTCACCTCTGAGGGTGGGACGCTCCATGATGCCGTTAACCCGGTGATGGAGAGTACCCAGATGTTGCCCCACACGCTGGAAACCGTCGAACGGGCGCGGGCGCTGGGGGCGACGATCATCCATGCGCCGATCACCTTCACCCCCGACTATCATGAGTTGACCAGCGAACCGTATGGCATCCTCAAGGGCGTGGTGGACAGCAAGTCGTTCCGCAAAGGCACCTGGGGAGCCGAGATTGTGGACGACCTCCAGCCGCAAGAAGGCGACATCGTCATTGAGGGCAAGCGCGGCCTGTGTGCCTTCTCCAGCACGAACCTCGATTTCATCCTGCGCAGCCGGGGGATCACCAATATCGCGCTGAGCGGCTTCCTGACCAACTGCTGCGTCGAATCGACCATGCGGAGCGGCTACGAGCGGGGCTACAACGTGATCACCCTGACCGACTGCACCGCTACCCTCAGCGAAGAAGAGCAGCGCCACGCGGTCGAAAAGAACTACCCCATGTTCTCGCGCCCGATGGACCACGAGACGTTTCTGTCCGACCTCAGCGGCGCGGATGTGGACGCCAGCATCGGGCGGGGCTACACCGCCTAGCACGGCAGCGGTATAGGATACGTAGAGACGGTACCCCTGCCGCCTCTACGGTTGTGTGCGGGGGCGGTGCCGGGTGGCGATCCCGTAACGCTGTTCACCGCGTCCGCTCCTCTTTTAATCCACCACTGAATATGTGATAATAGCATTGGGGATGTTCCGGCGCGCTCCTGTTGGCGGTGTGCGCTTGTACCGCTTGCTGGTATCTGTAACTCCGCTGCGGCGGCCTCCTTAACGACCCATTAGAAAGGCGCTCCGTGTGACGACAGCCGCGCCTGATCCTCTGGAAGATCCTGTCCGCCTGGCCGCGCTCGATGCGTCGGGCTTGCTGGACAGCCTGCCCGACGCGGCTTTCGACCGCTTCACCCGCCTGGCGACCCGCTTGCTGGGTGTGCCGGTTTCGGTGCTGTCGCTGGTCACGCCCACCCGCCAGTTTTTCAAGAGCGCGGTCGGCCTGGCCGACCCGTGGGCCACGGCGCGCCAGAGTCCCCTGTCCCACTCCTTCTGCCAGTACGTCGTCCGCAGCGGCAGGGCGCTTATCGTGCCGGATGCCCGGCTCGATCCCCTGCTCCAAACGAACCTGGCGATCCCGGAGATGGATGTGATCGCCTATGCCGGATTTCCGCTGATGTCGGCAGAAGGGGCGGTGCTGGGGGCGTTTTGTGCCATCGACGCGCAGCCCCACGCCTGGTCCGCCGACGATCTCGCGCTGCTGGAAGACCTGGCGGCGGGCGTGAGCACCGAAATCCAGCTTCGACAAGCGTTGCGCCAGCAGCGCGCGGTGCAACAGGCGCTCGAAGTGAATACGGCGGCGCTCCAGCAATCCGAAGGCTTATTCCGCGCCGTGGCCGACTACCTGAGCGAAGGGCTGTTGATTACCGACCCTGCCGATCGCGTGATCTATGCTAATGGACGGATGGCCGAATTGTGCGGTTATAGTGTTGCCGAAATGACAGGCCGCTCCGCTTACGAATTCCTCCTGGTACCTGAGGAATGGCCGCTGGTCCAGGCACGTAACCAGCGCCGGATGCAAGGGGTGGCAGAGGAGTACACGATGCAGGCGACCCGGCGGGACGGCAGCCGCTGGCACGCCACCGTGAGCGCCGCCCCGCTGCGGAATGCGGAGGGGGCCATCATCGGCACCCTGGGCGTGGTGATGGATACCACCGAGCGCCACCGCTCGGAAGAAGCGTTGCAGACCATGATCAACTCCCGCGAACGGCTGATCGCGGAGCTACGCACCAACTTGACCCGCACCGATGCCCTCTATCAGGTAGCCCGCTCTTTGACCAGCCTGGAGAGCCTGGATGCCCTGTTGCAAAAGGTGGTGGACAGCGCGGCGAGCGCTCTCCCGGCGGATCGGGTGAGCGTGATCATTCTTGATCTGACCGCCCAACAGGTGCGGCAGGTGGTTCGGGGGGGTTCCGGTCAGAGCCATGTGGCCTCTGTGGACTATCTGGAACTGGGGCAAGGGCTGACCGGCTGGGTGTTGCGAGAACAGCAGCCCGCCTTGTCGCCCAAAGGCGCGCCCGACCCCCGTGAGCGGGAGCGTGCCCAGCAGCGCCGCCGCGACACCAATTGCGGGGCGATCATGGTGGCCCCGCTGATCCATCGGGAGCAAGTGTTCGGAACCCTTACTGCGATTAATCGCCCGGACGAGCGCGATTTCACCCCCGACGATCTGGATCTGCTGGTGACGATGGCGAGCCAGGCCTCCACCGCCATTGCCAATGCCCACCTGTTCCAGGAGGTGCAGGAGCAAGCCGTCACCGATAGCCTCACCGGGTTCTATAATCGCCGGGGGTTCTTCACCCGCGGTGATCGGGCGCTGGGAAGGGCCGCACGGGAAAACCGCTCCATCGCCTTGATCATGCTGGATGTTGACCATTTCAAGCGGGTCAACGACCAGTATGGGCACGCCGTGGGCGATGCCGTGTTGCAGGCGGTGGCGGCGCGCTGCCAGGCGGCCACCCGCGGGAGCGATCTGCTGGCCCGGCTAGGGGGCGACGAATTTGTACTGCTGCTGCCTCACGCCTCGCTTGACCTGGCCTGCCAGATCGCCGAGCGCATCCGCACGGCGGTGGCCGAGAGTCCGATCATCACGGCGGGGCGGGCGGTTTCCACTACCCTGAGCCTGGGGGTGACGGCCCCGGCGGAGGGGTTGATGGGGTTAGAGGCGCTGCTGATCCGCGCCGATGGGGCGTTGTATGCGGCCAAGGCGGCGGGGCGCAACCGGGTTGCCTGCCAGGGGCGAGGTGGGTTGCAACTGCCCTACCGCATCGCGGGGATTGACGGCTTAGCCTGAATCGTGCTATAATCGGTGTAACAACTGAATAACAACCAGGCTCTTATCAAGAGAGGTGGAGGGATACGGCCCGATGAAGCCCGGCAACCAGACCATGGCGGTCCAGGTGCCAATTCCGACAGAGCAATCTGTAAGATAAGGGGTGGTTGGTCTGCCACAGTGTGCGCACGCCTGCCCCTCATCGTGAAGGGGCATTTTGTTTGCCCCCGACGATGAGGCACCCTGTGAATCACGACTACCGCTCCGCAATGGGGGCGGTTTTTTTGCGCCCTCACCCCAGGAGGCCGCATGTGTTTGATTGTGCAAAAGTACGGGGGTAGTTCGGTCGCCACGCCGGAACGGATTCGCGCGGTGGCGGCGCGGGTGCGGGCACGACGCGCCGCCGGGCAAGAGGTCGTGGTCGTGGTCAGCGCGATGGGCGACACCACCGACGACCTGCTCACCCTGGCCCACACCCTCCATCCCGCCGCCGGGGGCCGCGAGGTGGACCTGCTCCTTTCCACGGGCGAAGTGGTCGCCTGTGCGCTGCTGGCGCTGGCCTTGCAGGCGGTGGGGGTCCCGGCGCGGGCGCTCACCGGCGGGCAGGCGGGCATCCTTACCGACGGCACGTTCAGCCGCGCCGCCATCGCCTCGGTCGATCCCGAACATGTCCGGGCGGTGCTGGCGGCGGGCGCGGTGCCGATTGTCGCCGGGTTCCAGGGGATCAGCGCGGCCCGGTCGGATGCCGATGTGACCACGCTGGGGCGGGGCGGCTCGGATACGACCGCTGTGGCGTTGGCGGTGGGGCTGGGCGCGGCCTGGTGCGAAATTGCCACCGATGTGGACGGCATTTGCACCGCCGACCCCCGGCTGGTGCCCACCGCCCGCCAACTGGCCCGCATCGGCCCGCTGGAAATGCTGGAACTGGCCCAGCAAGGGGCGCGGGTGATGCATCCCCGCGCGGTGGAACTGGGCGAAGCGTATGGGATGCCCATCCTGGTCTGCTCCAGCTTCCACGACCGACCCGGCACCTGGATTATTGCCCCTGATTTGCCCCTGCCCGGTGGTGGGGAGGAGGACCCGATGGAACTGCGTAACAAAGTCTCCGGCATCGCCCACGACACCAACGTCGCCAAAATCACCGTGCTGGGCCTGCCCCGGCCCGAGTTCGCCCTCTATCACCTGTTCACCCCGCTGGCCGAAGCGGGGGTCAACGTGGACGCCATCGCCCACAGCGCCGAGCCGGGCGGGCAGGGGGCCGACTGCGCCTTCACCGTGGCCGAGGCCGACCTGGCGACGGCGCTGGCGATCACCGCGCAGACCGCCGCCGCACTGGGGGCGCGCGCCGTCCACCACGAGCGGGCGGTAGGGAAGGTGTCGGTGGTCGGCCTGGGGGTGCAGGACACGCCGGGGCTGGCGGCCACCGCCTTCGCCACCCTGGGACGGCTGGGCATCCCCATTGACATGGTGACCACCTCGCAGGTGCGGATCACTTGCCTGGTGCCGCAGGCCGCCGTGCCCGCCGCTGTGCAGGCGCTTCACGCCGCCTTCGCCCTGGCCGGTCCCGCGCCGTTGGGCGAGCTGGCCGGGGGGGCGGATCTCGCGCCCTGGCCGCCCCTGGCCCTCGACCTGGGCGGCGCGGCGGCCTAACCTCGATACCTTTTGACCGATAAAAAACCTGACCAACGGCTGATCAAACGCATCACTGTGACGTGAGGGGGACCGAGATGTTGACAAGTGCCATAGGGACACCACGCCTGGCTATTCTGGACGACGATCCATCGGTTGTGGCTCGCGGGAGTGGGGGCGACGTGGCCCTGCTGAGCACCCAGCGTCAGTGGACTCTGGACGAGGGGTTACCACTGGAATGTGGTGGGCGGCTGGCCCCGGTCGAGGTGGCCTATGAAACGTGGGGTACGTTGAACCGGGCGGGGGATAACGCGATCCTGGTTTGCCACGCGCTGACCGGCGATGCCCATGCCGCCGGACGCTACGCCGACGATGCCCGCCTGGGCTGGTGGGACCCACTGATCGGGCCGGGCCGCGCCCTGGACACCCGGCGCTACTTCGTGATCTGCGCCAACATCCTGGGCGGCTGCCAGGGCACCACCGGCCCGGCTAGCCTGGACCTGGCCACAGGCCAACCCTACGGCAGCACCTTTCCAACGGTCACCGTCCGTGACATGGTGCGGCTGCAATACGCGCTGGTGCGGGGGTTGGGCGTGCGGCGGTTGGCGGCGGTGGCGGGCGGCTCGCTGGGGGGGATGCAAACGCTGGAATGGCTGGTCATGTACCCCGAATTTGTCGCCGCCGCGATCCCGGTCGCCGCCTCGCTGGCTCACACCCCGCAGGGCATCGCCTACAACCTGATCGGGCGCGAGGCGATCATGCGCGATCCCAACTGGCAGGGAGGAGATTATTACGGCACCGGGCGCACGCCGGAGCAAGGGTTGGCCCTGGCCCGCATGATCGGCATGATTACTTACCAGAGCGACGAGTCGATGCAGCGCAAGTTCGGGCGCAGCCGGGTGGAGACCGACCCGGCGGACCGCTTCCAGGTGGAGAGCTACCTCCATTACCAGGGCGAGTCGC
>JBBSEL010000126.1:0-7576 GCA_038239755.1 Chloroflexia bacterium
CCCCCAACCCCCAATACCACGGCCTGCACTACATCTACCCGGTGGTGCGGCTGTGGAGCGGGGGCAGCTATGGCAACATGGACTGCTTCGTCCGCACCGACCGGGTCTCCAACCTCGACGGGTTCTGGCACGCCGCCACCAACGAATGGGTCTGCGGGCGGCTCGACCTGACCGTCACCGTCGCCGGGCAGCCGCTCACGCCCCAGGAGACGGTATTCTACCCCGGCCACCAGGAGACGATGCTGGCCGGGGGCGGGGTGCGGGCGATCAAAACCGTCTTTGTCCCCTACGGCCTCCCGCCCGGCAGCGGCAGCCGCGCCTATGCCGTCCTGCAACTCCAGGCCGATGCCCCCACCGAAATCGAAATCGTCTGCGATGTGCGCTGGCCCGCCGTCAGCAGCCGCCACCATACCAAGCAGCCCGAACTTCATCACGGCCAGCGCCGCGTGCGCCAGTGGCAGGAGGGCGACACGCTATGGGCGGCGACCCAACCCTCCCGCGTGGACCGCTGGGACACTACCCTGGGCCACGGGGATGAGGTGCGGGCGATCACCGGCCCCGCCGGGGGCACGGCCACGTTCAGCGAACCGGGGCGGGCGCGGCTGGTCTACCGGCTCCAACTGGTGCCCGGCCACCGCCTGATTCTGCCTTTCACCCTGGTTGCCGGGGCCGACGGGGAAGCAGCCCTGGCGGCAACCCTGGCAACGCTGCCCGACTGGGCGATGGCGCTGGCCGACACCCAGGCCGCCTATGAAGCCGTCCTGAACACGGCGCTGATCCATACCCCCGATGCCCGGATCAATCGCGGCCTGGGCTGGGCGAAGGCGAACACGATCCGGGTGCAGCACCAGTACCGCCAGGGTATCGGCTTCACCAACGACCCGCCGCAGGACATCGTCGTCGTCCGCGATTGCGCCTGGTACGGCCTGGGAGCCGACTGGCTGACCCCCGATTTTGTTCAGGCCATGAACACCCTGCTCCTCCAGTATGGGATCGAGCCGGGCGGCAAGCTGACCGAGTATCTCCACGCCGACACCGGACAGAAGGAAGATTACGCGCTCAACATCAACGACGACACGCCCCTCTTTGTCGTCGCGGCGGCGCATCATTACGCAGTCAGCGGCGCGGGCGCGTTTCTGGAGCAGGTCTACCCGGCGGTGCAGGCGGCGTGCGCCTGGATCCTCGCCCAACGGCAAGACGGGCTGGTCTGGTGTACCGTCCAGGGCACCGACGTATGGGGCAATGCCACCTGGCGCAACATCATCCCCGGCTACACGCTCACCGGGGCGGTGACTGAGATCAACGCCCTCTGCGTCTGGGCCTTGCGCGAGGGGGCGGCGCTGGCCGAGGTCGCCGGGCAAGCCGCCGACGCGGCAACCTGGCAGGCCGCCGCCGCCGACCTCGAAGCCGCGATCAACACGCAACTAGGCACCGACGACGGGCTGTACCTGCTCAACCTCCACGCCGGAGGGGCGAACCCGACCCGCACCGCCGATCTGGTCTTCCCAGTGCTGGGTGGGGTGGCCGACGCGGCGGGGGCGCAGCGCATCCTCGATCTGCTCTACAGCTCCACGTTCTACACCCCCTACGGCATCCACACCGTGGCCCAGGACGAGGCCGAGTATCACCCCACCTTCGGCCACGGGCTGATGGGCGGGCTGTGGCCCAACCTGACCGCCTGGGTCGCCTATGCCGGGCGCGCCCGCTACCCCGACCGGCTGGCGGCGATGATGTCCAGCCTTTATGCGCTGTCCGAAGTGGCCGACCCCGCCGCCGAGGGCCATCTGGTGCCCGGCGAATTCCCCGAATGGTTCGACGGCGAGACGCTGGAGAGCCGGGGCATGGCGATGAGTCCGTGGATGCCGCCGACCTACCTGTGGCTGGGGGTGGAGGGGTTGGCCGGGGTAACGGCACGCCCCGCCGGGCTGGCGATCACCCCCAACCTGCCGCCCGGTTGGGGCTGGCTGGGCTTGCGGAACTTGCCCTATCGCGGCGAGCAGCTCTCCTGCTTCGTCCACGCCGGGCGGCTCCATAGCACCCAGGCGGTCGAAAGCACCCTGCCGCAAACGGTCTACACGGCGGATGTGAGCGACGAAGTGCAGGTGACAGGCAATCTGCTGGTCGTGGCCCTGGCCGGGGCCGACGGCGTGACCGGGCTGGTGGCGGCGGCGGAAGCGGCAGAGGGGACGATCAGCCGGGGCGATCAGAGCGAACTGGTCAGCCTGGCAGCGGGCGAAGCCGCCCTGTTCCACTGGCCCGCTCAGGGGTGATCGCACTTACTACCAGGGATATGTCAGATCGAATAGGGGCCGATTATTGGCAAATCTATTGCCTCCGCCCGATAACCTCTGCTATAATGGGCGGTGAGGTTATTATATCTCCATTATACTCAACCTCCTTGACTAGCACAGCGATCCACCGGGTCGCACCGGGGAGCGGCCTTCCCCACCCAACCCACGTTAGCACAGACCCCAGATTGATTGCCGGGATGGCCGCTGCTGGCCCAGCCTACCGCCCGGCACAAAGCCGCTGCGTTATCGGTGCCGCGCAACCTCCCGACGTGTTGGTCCATCCCTCCACACACCCCGGCACCTCAGCATCGTTGTTTGTCCTACCCCCGACGGAACCAGTGGGTAGGAGTACCGCGGCTTAGAAAGCATAGCAGTTATGCCCACTGTGACGATCCGCCTCTTTGGGAAATTCTGCGTCCAATGTCAGGAGCAGGAGTTAGCGGGGCTGGCCGCCTGCAAGGTGCAGGAATTGTTCTGTTATCTGCTCCTCTACCGGGACCGCCCCCACCCGCGCGAAACCCTGGCCGCCCTACTCTGGGGTGACGCGCCCACTGCCCAATCGAAAAAATACCTGCGCCAGACGTTATGGCAGTTGCAGACCGCGCTGGACGTGCCCGCCGTGCAGGCTGCCGGGCATGGGCTGGCGGTGGAGGCCGACTGGGTGCAGTTCTGCTCCGCCGCCGACCTCTGGCTGGATGTGGCCGTGTTCGAGCGGGCCTATGCCCAGAGCCAGGGCGTGCCCGGCGAACAACTCGACGCGCCCACCGCCGAGATCGTGCAAGCCGCCGTGGCCCTCTATGGCGGCGACCTGCTGGAAGGGCAATATCAGGACTGGTGCCTCTACGAGCGCGAACGCTTGCAGCAGATGTATTTGGTGTTGCTCGACAAGCTGATGAGCTACTATACCGCCGGGCACGCCTACGAACAGGCGCTGGCCCACGGCACGCGCATCCTGCGCTATGACCGTGCCCACGAACGCACCCACCGCCAGTTGATGCGCCTCCACTACCTGGCCGGGGACCGCGCCGCCGCGCTGCGCCAGTACACCCGCTGCTGCACCGCGCTGACCGACGAATTGGGCGTCACCCCCGCTCGCAGCACCGTGGCCCTCTACGAGCAAATCCGCGCCGACCACCTCGACGTGCCCCCCCTGCCCACGCTGCTCGCCGTCGCAGTGCCGCTGGTGCCCCCCGCGCCGGAACATTTCCTCCCCGCCATGCTGGAACGGCTCCACCAGGTCCAGGCCACCCTGCTCGATCTCCAACAGCAAGTCCAGATCGATATCCAGGCCATCGAACAGGCGCTTTCGCGGCATCAGTGAAACGTGAAACGTGATGCGTGATGCGTGAATAGTTGCGTATTGCGTACTCCTGATCCCTGATCCCTGATCCCTGATCCCTCAGTCCTCAGTCCTCAGCCCGCAGTCCTCAGTCCGCAGTCCTCGCCCAAAGACGCTCGGACAGACGGTGCAGCAGACGGTGCGGAGACTCCCTCCTGCTTTAATAGACGAAGCATTGGGTAGATCATCTTTCGCGAGGTCCGGGCACCGCGTGACTCCCTGATCCCGTAGCACGCTCGGACGGCGGGGGCACGCATGAGCTTGCGCGAATTCAATACCCACTCGTTCATCGTCAAAGTCTGGCTCGAAGAGCCGGCAGACAGCCAGCAGGGCGCGACCTGGCGCGGGCACATTACCCATGTGCCCAGCGGCACCCGGCGCTACGTGCAAAATCTGCAAGACATTGACCTATTCATCGCGCCGTACCTGGAGCGGATGGGCGTCAAGCTCACCCCCTCGCAGCGAGTGCAGAGATGGTTCAGCCGGTGGAAACGCTAATCCCGCAACTGCAAGGGGCCGACAGCGGCAGCCGCGTCCTCCCCACCCTCCTCCCCGCCCTGGCGCGGCTGGATCGGCGGTTGGAGCGCGCCGCCGCCGTGGCGGGGGAGGTGTATGGGCCGGACAGCGCCAGCGACCCGTTCCGGGGGCTATATGTCAATATGGACGAGGTCGAGCGCCTGCTGTCGCAGCCGCCCGGTGCCCCGATCCTGGGCGGGGTCGCCGCCACTCCCGACGATCCGGCAGAGGACAGCGCCACGTTCGCGTGGCTGCGTGATACCTATGATCTCACCCCGTTCGACCTCGATTTGCTGTTGATCGCCCTCGCCCCCGAAGTGGACCTGCGCTACGAACGGCTCTATACCTTCCTGCAAAACGACGTATCGCGCCGCCGCCCCAGCCTGGATCTGGCGCTCAACCTGCTCTGCGCGTCCACCGAGGCGAAGCTGGCCCGCCGCGCCCACGTGGCCGCCGAAGCGCCTTTGCGCCGCCACGGCTTGCTCCACCTGATTCCCGACCCCAACCAGCCGCACTCCCCCTTGTTGAGCCACACGTTGAAGCTCGATCCCCAGGTAGTCGAATGGCTGCTGGGCCAGGACGGGCTGGACCCCCGGCTGATAGGGTTATGTCAACGAATTAATCCGCGTGTGATACTGGCCGACATGCCCCTGCCTGCGGGGGTACGGGAAGGACTGACCGGGCTGGTTGCCGCCGCCACCCCGCTACGCCTCTACTTCCAGGGCACGCCCGATAGTGGTCTACAGCGTATAACCGAGGCGGTGGCCGAGGCAGCAGGCACCCGGCTGCTGGCGGTAGACACGCTCACGCTGGGAGCCGCGCCCAACCCGGACGAATTGCTGACGCTGCTGGTCCGCACCGCCCGCTTTGAGGACGCGCTGCTCTATTTTGACCGGGTGGACGCGGGGCGGGATGACGAACGCGCTCAGCTACAAGGGAAAGTATGGGCGGCGCTGGCCGGGCATCCCGGTGTGGTCATCCTGTCCGGTGAGCAGCCCTGGGCCGGACACGTTGACGACGGCGGGGATGAGGCCGGAGTGATCACCGTGCCCTTCCCGCTGCTCGACACGGCTCGCCGCCGCCAGTACTGGCGTGCCGCGCTGGACGAGGCCGCCATCCCGCTGTCCGATCCCGAATTGGACACCCTGGCCGCCCGCTTCCGCCTGTCACCGGGGCAGATCACCGCCAGCGTCCACGCTGCCCAGAGCCAGGCGCGCTGGCAGACCGCCACCGAGGCTCCCCGGCTGGACCAGAGCGTGGGGCCGACCGGGACCGACCTGTTCGCGGCGGCGCGGGCGCATTCGGGGCAAGACCTGCTGGCGCTGGCCCGCAAGATCACGCCGGGCTACACCTGGGCCGATCTGGTACTGCCCGCCGATGCGCTGGCGCAGTTGCACGAAATCTGCGAGCGGGTAGCCTACAGCGAGCAGGTGCTGGACACCTGGGGGTTCGGGCGCAAGCTGGCCCACGGCAAGGGCACCGCCGCGCTGTTCGTCGGCCCGTCGGGCACGGGCAAGACGATGGCCGCCGAGATCATCGCCCACGCACTGGGGCTGGACCTCTACAAGATCGACCTGTCGGGGGTGATCAGCAAGTACATCGGGGAGACGGAGAAGAACCTCGACCGCATCTTCACCGCCGCCGAACACGCCAACGCGATCCTCTTTTTCGATGAGGCCGACGCGCTGTTTGGCAAGCGTTCCGAGGTCCACGACTCGCACGACCGTTACGCCAACATCGAGATCTCCTACCTGCTGCAAAAGATGGAGCAGTACGAGGGCATCGCCATCCTCGCCACCAACCTGCGCGGCAATCTGGACGAAGCGTTCGTGCGCCGCATGGCCTTCACCATCCACTTCCCCTTCCCCGACGAGGCCCACCGCCGCCGCATCTGGGCGGGCATCTGGCCCCTGGAGCTACCCCGCACCGCCGATGTGGACCTTGATTTTCTGGCCGCACAGTTCAAGCTGAGCGGGGGCAACATCAAGAATATCGCCCTCGCCGCAGCGTTCCTGGCCGCCGCCGACCGCCGACCGGTGACGATGGCCCACCTGCGCCAGGCGCTGCGCCGCGAATACCAGAAGCTGGGCAAGGTGCTGACCGACGCCGAACTGCTGCCGGAGCGGATGGAGGTGGGCGCATGAGCAAGCACGCCCAACAGCCCGCACCGGAACCGCGCCGCGCCCGCACCCCCGCTCCGGTGCCCGCCGATACCCCCACCCATGCCCCGGATGCCGCCCTGCCCCCCGGCACGCAGCCGCTGTGGCAGGCCGGGAACGCGGCGATCAGCCAGTTGTTGGGCCAGACACCGGGCGGCGGGCATCCCCTCCCCGCACCCACGCAGGCGGCGATGGAAGGGGCGTTCGCCGCCGATTTTGGCGGGGTCCGCGTGCATGACGATGCTGCTGCCCGCGAAGCTGCCGCCCGGCTGGGAGCGACCGCCTTCACGGCGGGCAATGAAGTCTACCTGGGAGCTGGGGCACCCACGCCCACGTCATCGGCAGGCCAGACGTTGATGGCGCACGAACTGGCCCACGTGGTGCAGCAGCGCCAGGCGGGCACAGTGCAGGCGGGGGCCGTGGATGGGCCGGGGGATCGGCATGAACAGGCGGCAGATCAAGCGGCACGGCAAGTGGCCGGGGGCGGGCACCCCGCCCTGGCTGGAGCCGGAGCCGGGGCACCTCCCGCCATCCAGCGCCAGCGGGTGGAGTCGCCAGGGCTGACCCGCGCCGAAGCGCAAGCACTGCTGACTGAGTACTTGCAGCGGCACATGACCGCGCAAGGCGGGCGCAGCCTCAAGGTCACCCCAGAGATCGAGTTGGCGATCCTGCGCATCTTCGCCAAAGATATGTTGCAGAGCGGGGGGGTCGAGGCGCTCTTGAAGAGCAAGGACGTGCCCACCAGCGCGGCATCCCTGGCACAAAAGGTGGCGAGCTACCTGCCCGCGAACGTGGACCCGGCCCGCGTGGCACACCTGCGTGGGGCCGCCGCCAGTTCGAATGCGCGCCCCACGATCACGCAACGGGTCCAGGGCGTGGGGGACATGGCCGGACGCACCGGCGCGGGCGAACCGGATCGCCCCGAAACGCCCACCGGCCCCAACGCGGCAGACCAGGCCGACCGGGATGCCTCGATTGCGCGCCGCCTCCACGGCCAGGGCGACCCGACCACCATCGGCCCCGGTTCGGTGGACGTGCTGCGGGTCGGGCGCATCCTCAAAGGCTTGTCCGAAGCCTGGGAACACCCACAAGGCCGCCGGGTCACCGCGCCCGCGCCCGAAGCCCGCGCCTATCCCGACATCGAGCAGGCGATCAAGCAGATCGCGGCCAATGCGCTGGTGCCCGCCGAAGCCAAAGACGCCGGGGATTGGGACGAGGCCCGCGAGGTGGCCCGCGACCTGGCCCGCCGCCTGGACGTGGCCCAGCAGCAA
>JBBSEL010000127.1:0-7574 GCA_038239755.1 Chloroflexia bacterium
ACCCCCACGACCCTCGATCTCATCGTTCCCGACGAAGACCTGCTGCCACGCATCGCTGAAACGACGCTGGCGAGCGGGGCGCGGCTCTATGCCCTCACCCCCCGACGGGCCTCGTTGGAAGAAATCTTCTTGCAAATCGTCGGCACGGAGGATAGCGGTCAATGAACCATATCGCCACGATCACCTGGCTCACCTTCCACGAAGCCTGGCGGCGCTGGATGGTCCTCATCGCCGTGCTGCTCGGCGCGGGCTTCGTCATCCTCTACGGCATCGGCTTCGCCCTGGTCAGCGACGACCTGCACCGCCGGTTCAGTCTGGAGCGCGGCCTCTTCGCCAACGCCTATAGTTTCATGCTCCTGGCAGGCCTCTATGTCGTCCACTTCCTGACCGTCATGCTGGCGATCTTCGCCTCGGTCGATTCCGTCGCCGGGGAGATCAGCTCGCACACCATCCAGACCATTGTCACCAAGCCGGTGCGCCGCTGGCAAGTGCTGCTGGGCAAGTGGCTGGGCTACGCCGCCATGCTGATCGTCTACCTCAGCCTGCTCGGCGGCAGCCTCCTGCTGATCACGAAGGCGATCTCCGGCTACATGCCCGATCACGCCGTCGAAGGGTTGGCGCTGATCGTGCTGGAAGCCCTGGTGCTGCTCTCCCTCTCATTACTGGGCGGCACCCGCCTCTCTACTCTCAGCAACGGCATCGCCCTGCTCATGCTCTACGGCATCACCTTCGTCGGCACCTGGGTCGAACAGATCGGCGCGATCCTCCAGTCCGACACCGCCGTGCGGATCGGCACCTTCTCCAGCTTCCTCCTCCCCGTCGAAGCCCTCTGGCGGCGCGCCGCCTACCTCATGCAGCCGTCCAACAACCCTTCTAACTTTGTCTCCCCCTTCGCCGCCTTCTCCGTCCCCAACGCCGATGTCGTGGTCTACGCCCTGCTTTACAGCGCCGCCGCCGTCCTCCTCGCCCTGCTCTCCTTCACCCGCCGGGATCTGTGAGGAATCAAAAACCCACGATCGGGTATACCATTCTGGTGTCCGCCTACCCCACCCTGTCATCCTTCGCTACGCTCAGGATCTTGTTGGCAATCAACGGTGTTGCCACCACGATCCCGATCTCCCCTAACGACTTGGCAACCCCAACAAGATCCTTCGCTATGCTCAGGATGACATTCACTTAATGGAATATCTAGCCTGCTATAAGCGCATTCCCTGAAAAAGGCTAATATCTGTGAGAATTACTACCAACGTGGATCACTCCCAGCCAAAACAGATCACCAACGGTCTATCGTTCCTGGGCTGCTTGGGGCTACTCTCGATTCCCTTCGTGTGCGGGATAGGGTTCAGTCTGTTTACCCTCGTCACCCTCGGCTTGGACCGTGTCAGCCTTAGCCCGATGAGGACGAACGCCGAAGGCATCCTATTCGCCCCGGCGACGTTGGTCGTTGTGTTCGTCATCCTGACGGTTGTGGCGCATAGCCTTGTGCTGCCTGAGTTGCCGCAAAAGGCCCGCCGCTGGTGGATCCTGGCAACACTCATTGGCGCGAGCATTTACTGGGCGGTATTTCGGTGCCTCATCGCCGCGCCACCGGAACCGCTGATTCGCTTGTTCGACGGACTAGCCTCCGTAGCCGGACCAGTCTCCGCTACTGTGGGGTGGGTTTGGGCAGGCGCGGGAATCATTCTGGGGAGTATTGCTGGGGCAGGGTTAGGCGGCAACCAATGGCTGGTGTTGCGCCGTCTCAGCCCAACCGCCTGGCGGTGGCCCGCCGCGCTTATCAGTGTTAGCGCTATAGTCGGGGGCTTTGTTCTGGCGGTCGTTGGCTGGATGAGTAACTGGACCTGGATGGGCACGTAAGCCGAAGGGGATAGAAAAGAGGGGACACGCACATGGCGCATCCCCTCTTGGTGTCGTCACACAGATATGTGATTGTGGGCTACAACGGTGGGGTAGAACGGGCTAGAACGTCAGCAAGGACGAAAGCAAGAACGTTAGAGCTGCGTGCGACGGTTGTTATCGGTGTAGACGGTGGTGTTGGTGCGGTTGGTGCCCAGCATGAGCGCCAGCCCCTTGCCAATGCCCCACGCCAGCAGGGCGTAGACTACAATCGCCACCAGGTCTTCAAACTCCAGGCGGGCGGTCACTGCCGCGCCGTCATAGGTGAACGGCTGGCCGAAGATGCCCGCGAATGGAGCGCGGAAGGGGGCCGACAATCCGTAGATCAAATTAACAAAGCCGGTCGCCGGGTCGGCGCCAGCCAGCATCAGGCCAAAGCGGATCGCCAGGACCGCAATGATCAAGCCCGCAATGAGCCAGACCAGGCTGCTGACCCAGCCCATATTCGCGGCGCGTTCCGCCGCCGGATTCACATCGCTCACCGCCACCTGATGCTGCACCACCTGGTCGCCCGGTGTGCTGGTGGTCGTCTGCACCGTGCTTGCCACCGGCAAGACCGGGACAGTGCCCGGAACGACCGGGGTGGTGGTTTGTGCGACGGTGGTCTGGACCGGATCCCCGGCTACAACCGTCTCTTCTTGTCGAACCACACGACGAACGTCATCGCCCATGAGGGTGTACCTCCTAAGTTTGCCTGGTGCCCTGCGCCAAAGAGCTATAAAAATACGAGTATAAGTCCAGCCCGGCGGATGAATGGAGGTGCCAACCGTGCCACCTGGGAGAAACGTTAGTGCCGTGCTTGCTGACTCTAAAGCAAATAGTGTGCCACATCGAGAAAACAGAAATGAGAAGTCAGAAATGAGCAATGAGCAATGGTGAGTGAAGGAAGAAGGTGCCTGCTTCCAGGCACCTTCTTCGTAAAACTATTCGTCACCCATTGCTCATCGCTCATCGCTCATCGCTCATCGCTCAGTTGCCCGGCCCCTGGCGCGGGTCGTCCGGCCCCTGGGTGATCCACTGGGCCGTGTTCACGATTTCATCGATCTTGTCTTCCAGCAGCGAGAGCTTCACCGGGGCGCTGTGGTCCCCAAAGTAGTGATTCACGCTGTGGGTCTGCCCGCCCACGACTAGCGAGGTCAGGGCGCTGGGCAGGTCGGTGATCGATTGGTTGGTGTACTCCGCGTTCAGCCCGGCATACTGCACCTTGGCGAAGACGGCCAACAACTCCTGCACCTGCGCCGGGGTCAGCTTGATTTCTTGCCGCCCACGGGTCTTCACGTAGCCAGTGCCGGTGTAGACCACCGTGCCGTCGCCGCTGATGCTCAGGTCATAGACCGGGCAGAAGCCGAAGCAGGGCAACCGCTGCAAGGTGATCCGCACATCGGACGCAGGCGGGGTCGCGGCGGGCGTGGGGGTCGGGTCCAGTACCGGAGTGACCGTCTCCGGCATGATCCAGAGGTCATCGGCGGTGCCGGTCAAGACACCACTGATCGCGATCTCCTGGCCGATGTGATAAGTGTGGGTCTGGTCCAGGGTTAGCCCGCCCAGCGGGAAAGCGGGGGTCGGCACGGTTTCGTCACGCACCGGGGCCGTCGGCCCGTCCTTATACGGGTCGTCCATCAGCAGCGGGATCCGGTACGGCGCATTGTCGCCCGTCGCATAGGCTTTCTGCACCCAGGCATGCCAGCCCACGATCCGCTTGCCGATCAGGCTCGTCAGATAGGCATTGACCCGCGCCAGCCGGTCCTCGCCCGACGCCTGCGGGTCCGCTCCCCAGATCTTCTCAACCTGGGCGCGGACCTCGGCATAGGCCGGGGCCACGGTCGGGTCGGGGGTGGGTGTCGCCACCGGGCCGGTCGTGGGCACGCTGATCGGCGTCCCTTCGCCACTCAGCCCCAGGTCGCCCGTCGGATTACATGCCGTCAGCCCCATCACGAGCGTCAAGCACAAGGTCATCAAAATACCAAATCGTTTCATTTCGCCTCCATGAGAGTAAGTGGTTGTTACTACACTATGAAGACGCAAGGACCCCGGCCAGGGTTCCCGCTATGACAGGCTGATCTCCGACCGCTGCTTCATACTTTTTAATTCTACCTTCGTACTTTCTCCCTCCGGCACTACCGTCAACGTCTGCACCGCCGCCCGCGCCACCGCCGCCGGGGAGAACGGCAGCATATGATACAGCCCCCGCCGCCAGGCGTCCAGGTGCGGGCGATACTGCGGCGAGGCCGGGTGGCCCGACTGGCCCGGCGCGATCAGCACCCGCGCCCCGTTCCAGTCGCCCGTATCCACGATCAGGCGGAACGCCGCCCCGAACGAGGCGACCAGCCCGCGCCCGTCCAGCGTCACCGCGCTCGAATTCACCGTGTCGCGGCTGCCGTTGCTCGGCACCGGTCCCACGTCGAACACCCGGCCCAGTGGCGGCAACCGCCCCAGCGCATGGATAAAGCGTGTGGTATGGACCCGGCCCCATGTCCAACGGTGCGGGTCTGGTCCCAGCTTGCGCCGCAGCCGGGCACACACCGCCTCCAGGCTGGCCGCCAGCAGATCATCCCAGGTCGGCACCGGCGCGGCGGGGTCGGCGGCCATCGTTTGCAGCCAGTGCGGGTCGGCCTCGGTCAGCAGGTGCAGGAGCAGCGGCAGGCTGCGGATCCCGTAGGAGGTGGTGGGCACGACCGGCTGGGTGCTGGTCCCATTGTAGTTCGCCAGCAGGGTCGGGTCGCCAATCGCCACGGCAAACACCCGCGTCTGCAAATCGGCCAGCAGATACTCACTGATCGTCGCCGCCGCGCTGTCCACCGTCATTGCCCCATCCCACCGCGCCAGCAAGTCCAGTACCGTGGCGATTGTGGATTGCGCCGAAGTGGCCGATGACGCCGCAGGCGCGCCGTCTGATGATCCAGATGCGTCCCCATTCCGCATACCGAACTCCGCCGTCCGCAAGCGTCCCGCGACGAGGTGGGCGATGGTGCGGGCGGGCAGGCTGATCACGTCGTTTTGCAGCGCCGCGCAATCATCCAGGCTGATCAGCGGGCGCTCTTGCAAGAACTGGGTGATCCGGCGGGCGCGATAGCCGCTGTTCCACTCGTTGCTCAGGTGATAAGGGTAGTCGGGGCCGACGATGCGGTTGTTGGCGGTGACGATAAAGCCGCTCGGCGGATTATAGGTGTGGGGCAATTCCGCGAACGGGATCAGCCCGGTCCATTCGTGCCGCGCCTCCCAGCCCGGCACCGGCAATAAGCCCTGCCCGCTGGCTCGCACCGGGATCCGCCCGGCCAGGTAGTAGCCGATGTTGCCCTCTTTGTCGGCATAGACAAAGTTCTGCGCCGGATCGTGCCAGTCGGCCAGCCCGGCAGTAAACGACCCCCAATCGTGGGCGCGGTCGATATGCAACATCCCCCGGCAGGTGTGGCCGGGCTGGTGCGCCACCCAGCGCAGAGCGATCCCCTGGCGCGGCCCCGCGTCCGAGTGCCCGGTGGCGGAGCCATTCTTCGCCGCCCCGCCTTTGCGCAACCAGTCGCCGCCCATCGCGCCCCAGTCACCGCACAACACCGGCCCGTGGCGGGTGAACAACAGCGGCTCGATCACCGGCTTGCGCCGCCCGCGCACCCCGATCACCTCTTCGCGCACCGTCGCCGCTTCCCACCCCCCCTCGTACCAGACCTGCGTCGGGTCGTCGGGGTGGAACCGCTCGATGTAGAGGTCTTGCACGTCGGTCATGCCGTTGGTCACGCCCCAGGCGATGTCGCGGTTGTGCCCCACCTGAATGCTCGGCAACCCGATCAGCGATGCCCCGGTCACATCGTAGCCCCCGCCCGCCAGGTGGTTCAGATACCAGACCGCCGGGGCTTGCAAGGGCAGGTGCGGGTCGTCGCAGAGCAGCGCCCGCCCGGTGGCCGACCGCGCCGGGGCCACCACCCAGTTGTTGCTGGCCGGGATCGCCCCCCGCGCCAGGATCTCCAGCCCGGTCACGTCGAGCAGCCGTTCGTACTCGGCCAGCACGCCCAGCACCGCCGCGTCCAACCCCTGGTAGTCGGCTCCTGGGTCGAGCGCCAGCGGTTGCCCCTCGTGGTACATCGGCTCCAGCCGCGCCGCCTTGTCCGGCCCCAGCCGCGCCACCAACCGCGCTCGCACCAGTTCGTCTTCCCAGTTCCCGCCCAGCCCAAACGCCATCATCTTCGACCAGCAAATCGCGTCCACCACCGTATAGGGCTGCGGTTCGTGGCGCACCAGGGCAAATTCGACCGGCAGGCGGCGAGCAGCAATCGCGTCGGCCATGACCGCGTTCACCCCCCGGCAATACCCCTCCATCGCCTCGCGCTCTTCGTCATCCAGCAGCGCCGCTTCGGCCTCGGCAGCCGGAAACACGGCGAACCGGCGCAACAGCCGATCCGCCTGCAACGTGATCGGCCCAAACAGCTCCGACAGCCGCCCCTGGGCCAGGTGCCGCTGGAAATCGATCTGCCACAGCCGGTCTTGCGCGTGGACCATCCCCTGCGCGACGAATAGGTCGCTGGCGTTGGCCGCCTGGATATGGGGAATCCCCCAACGGTCACGCACCACCTGCACCGGGGTCTGGACCGGCCCGGCCAATGTCCCCTCCAGCGTAGGCAGCGCCCGCCGCATCCGTGCCCGGACCCCCGCCCCCGCTGCTGCCATCGCCAGCGGGGCCGCGCCCAGCGCTAGCCAACCCAGCGAGGGCGACGAACGGCGTGCGGATTGCGGAGTATCCGCTGCCGCACCTACGTCAATACCATCCGAATCGCCAACGATCTTCCCCATACCCCCGCGCCCTCCCACAGGCCTATCAGCACCTGGAATGTTACCAACAGAATGTGGACATCCCCAGCCATAGCAACATAATCACGCCAAAGAGGAGTAGAGACCCGATCACCAGAGCCTTCGCCCACCTCCTTATTCGCCCCGATTGCAGAACCGTCAAGGATAGCAGGCCGCCCGCCAGCACGCCGCCGATGCCTAAACATCCGACGAAGTAGAAAGGAATAAGCAACAGTCCGAAGTTACCGGATACTCCTGTGCGATGGATGGTACGGAGCATTGGATCAGTACATAGGGCGAACGTGGTCTGCCCGGCGACGATGCTTGTCACCAGCAGCAAGAAGCAAAGCCCGATGATCCCTAGCTCAGGACCAGTGATACGGAAATTCCGCATTCCGCACTCACCCCCCCCCGTGCCCGTTGCGCGCCACCCCATCGGGCGACGGCGCGGGCGTGTCGTCGGGCATGTCGGCCAGCCAGGACCAGTACACCTCACGCAGCACTTCCGGCGCGAACAGGTCGATCCGTTCTTCCGGCCCCTCGTAGATCTCACCGGTCAGCGTCCAGATCAACTCTTCCAGCGCGGCAGTCGCCCCGCCCAGGTCGGTCGCGTCCTGCGCCAGGTCGCCGCTGAACGGCAACCCCTGGTCCAGGCTCACGCTGTCCGACAGCGTACGGAATGCCACCAACGCCTCGGCGCTCTGCCCCGCCTGCACCAGCCGCACGGCCTCGCGCCAGCCATCCCGCGCCGCCTGCGCGGCGGCAGCCCGCTCCGGCCCCGCCGCCGCGAACTCGGAGCAGTCAAGCGTGATCTCCTCCTCGGTCGGCAACTGCTGCACCTCTTCCAGCACCAGCGTCAGCACATTGAAATAGGCCCACAGGTACGGATCACGCTGCAA
>JBBSEL010000128.1:0-7554 GCA_038239755.1 Chloroflexia bacterium
CCCGACGGCACGATCCGCCCCCGGCTGACCCGCGCCCGCCATATGCAGATCCTGCGCGGGATGTGGGATGCGCGAGTGGCCCCGACCCTGGCCCAGGTCGCCTGCCCGATCCTGATCATCCTGGCCCAGCCGCCCGGTGTGTCTGAAGATGACCCCTTCCAGACCGCCAAGCGCGCGGGGTTAGCCCTGTTCCGCGACCGCCCCGCCACGGAGATCCACCTCCTGCCCGACACGATCCACGACATCCCCCTCCAGCGCCCGGAGGTGTTGGCCGATCTGATCAGCGAGTGGTTAGTGGTTAGTGGTTAGTGGTTAGTGGTTAGTGGTTAGTGGTTAGTGACCAGGGATCAGAGATACGCAATACGCAATACGCAATACGCATCACCCTATGACCTTCCCCGAAGACAACTACACCCCCCACGGCTACCTGCAAAACCGCTTCGACGCCGGGCCGTTCGCCGGGTTGGCGGCGGGCGGGCCGATCCGGTCGCTGCCGGGGGCCGGGTTCGAGTTCCGCCCGGCGGAGGGGCCGTGGGGTGGGCTGCGGATCGGCGTGCAGATCGGGGACACGCTCCTGCTGGAAAACCTGGACGCGGCGGGGCTGGTCGCAGCCTATCACTCGTCGCAGATCCACCGGGTGCAATTCAACCACGAGGACGTGAGTATCTACGCCGAGTTCTGGCTGGCCGGGCGCGAGGCGTTGGGCTGCCGGGTGGAAGCCTACCGCCCCGCCCGGCAGCATCGCCCCGTCCCGGTGCGGCTGGTGGCGCTGGCGGTTACCCACTGGCCGCACGACCGTCACGGCTGGTGCTATGCGTCGGGGCGCTACGATGCGGCCAGCGGCGCGGCGGCGGTCAGCCTGGAGCGCGGGCCGTGGGTGCAGGTGCGCCTCTCGCAACCGGCGACCACCTGGGGCTTCGGCGGCGATCTGGCCGAGGTTGGCCCCTGGCTGGCGGCGGGGGCACCCCCGCAGGCCGACCGCTATTTCAACTTCCGCCACGTGCCGCCGTGTTTCTGGGGGGCGCTGGTCACGCCGCTGCGTTTCGCCAAGACGACGGCCCACGCCTGGGCGTTGCTGGAACGGGTGCCGCTGCCATTCACAAGCGCCGAACGCATCCCGGTGACCGACCTGAAGATGGGCCTGGAAGCGCTGCAACGAGAGGATCGGCGCTTCTGGAAGGGCGTACCACAACTGGATCGCGGCGGCTGGCCTGCCCATTGGCGGCGGGGGCTGGTCTACGACATGGAGACGACCCGGCTGCTCCTCGCACCCCCGGCAGGCATCTTCACCGGGCCGTACCCGGTCTGGATGGCCGAATGGCCTCGCGTCGTGCTGGCCGAGGGCACGCTCGATATGAGCCGCCTGGCCTACGCCGACCCCTCCGCCGCGCAAGCCGCCGTGCTGACCCTTTTCCGCGATGCGCCGGGGCCACAGGTGCCGTGCGTCTGGGCGAATGGCGGCCTGAACATGATCGCCGCCAACGGCGCGCCGTGCGGCACGGCCCCGGCCTGGTGCCTGCCGTTCCACAACCTGTGGCTGCTCTGGCTGCGCAACC
Organism: Chloroflexia bacterium; assembly: GCA_038239755.1. GTDB lineage: Bacteria > Chloroflexota > Chloroflexia > QHBQ01 > JAICKM01 > JBBSAN01. Next base: position 1,557 of record JBBSEL010000128.1, read on the forward strand.
CCGACCGGGACTGGTTGGCCGCACTCTATCCCTCTCTCGTCGCCTACGTCCGCTGGTGGCTGGCCGAGCGCACCGACGCGGACGGCTGGGTGGTCTACCAATGCACCTGGGAGAGCGGCGAGGATAACACGCCCCGGCTGGACCCGACCCGCAGTGGCGATGCCGTGATCCGCGATCTGGTGCGCCCGGTGGAGTTGCAGGCGGCGCTGGCCCTCTGCGCCGAGGTGCTGCGCCGCTTTGCCCTCGCGCTGGAGCAACCCGCCGCCGAGGTGGACGAGTGGGCCGCGCTCTACATGGCGTATCGCGACCGCACCCGGCAGATGTGGGACCCGGCCACCGCCCGCTTCCGCGACCTCGACCCGGCCACCGGCACCTGGCGCGTAGTGGAGGAGGGCGGCGACTATTGGGGCAGCGGCGCAGCTACGCAGATCAGCCCGCTACAACTGTTGCCGCTGATGGCCGGGATCGCTACCGAGGAGCAGGCGGCGGCGTTGCGCCCCCATCTGGCGGGCTACGTGGCCCCACCGTGGACGTGGTGGCCGTCGTGGAGCTATCACGTTGCCGAGGCGGCACTGGCGGCGGGCGCGCCGGAGGTGGCGGCGGGGATCGCCGGGGCGGTGGTGGACCGGGTCTACCGCCAATTGGATCGCTACGACGCAACCGACGGTGCACCGCTGCCCGGTGTCGCCCCGGAGTTTTGGCCCGAACCAGCCCCGGACGGCGCGCTGCTCTGGCCGCCTGCCGAAGCCTACGGCTGGGGCGCGCACTCGGTCGTCTACCTCCTGCGCTACCTGATCGGCTTTGTTGAGGGTGACGATATCACCCGCCCGGCTTTCACCCTCCAACCCCTGCTCCCGGCAGCGCAGCGCACCCCCAACGCCCGCTACACGATCCGCAATCTTGCCGTGCGCGGGCGGCGCTTCGACCTGACCTACCTCGCCCTATCCGCCGAGGACTTGGTGATTGGCCTGCGCCCGCACAATGGCAAACCGGCCCAGGTGATCGGCGCGGAGGCGACCCATGCCGACGGGGTGACGCAGTTCCCGGCGCGGTGGGGGGCGCGGTATGAGGTGGTGCTAACATAAAAGGAGTATAATGAGAGCAACCACGCCCGAAATGTTGAAAAGGGGTATTTATTGCGCGTAGTTTGGCGTGAGCAAGGAGATTCGAGATGCGACGCTCTGAATTCTTCAGCAGATCGGCGTTACGGAGTATCCGGTGCTTGCTCCTGCTTGGCGTGCTGGTCGGCTGTGACACAGTGCCGCAAAAAGGCAACACCGTACCCAACGCTCCTGATGCACCAACCCCCGCGACGACCGTACTCCTCGCTCCTACAGATGTGACAGCGGTGTTGCCCCCGGCGGTGTCTACCCCGCTCGGCCAGATGCTGGTTCCCCAGCCGCAACCCTCCGGCCAACCCCCTAGTCCTATTCCGTTCGCCACGATGACCTGGCCGGTTCTGCCGGACACTCCCACCCCTGCGGTGCTGCAACCGGCGGTCGCCCTCACCCCGCGCAGCATCTCGACGATCACTGCCGGGCTAGCCATCACCCTGACCGATTGGCAAGCTATCACCACAACTGAGCCACTGGTGGCCCTGACCTGGGCACCAACCGGCGACAAGATCGTCTATGTGACCAGCTCAGGAAAGCTCTACTGGTCCAATCCTGACGGCACCTCCGCTACTTTCCTGTATGATTATGGCGAGACGTTCTATGGCTCACTCGATCAGATGCCCTTGAGCAACGCACTGTTTATACGTGGTCACATCCTCCAGTTCCCGCCCGGCCAGGCCCCCCTACTCCGCGATGCGCCTTCGACGCCTTATCTCTGGCAGCTTCGCTGGTGGCAATCCGATCGTGCCAGCGGGGTTGCAGTCGGTGCCTATGAGGGCGGCGAGAAGTTAGTGACGGTAGACGCGAACGGGCAATTGGTCGAAGAGCGCAACATCCCGTACATGGCCTCCGGTGTCGTACAGCCCGGTGGCACCTGGCTGGCTTACTGTACTGAGTCACACCGCGCTTATTATGGACCTGATCCCGGAACGATCTACCTGCTGAACTTGCAGAATGGACAGCGTTTGCAAGTCACCGAGGGCGGCCAGGGTTACGACGTGCATAGCTGGTCGCCTGATGGTCGGTGGTTGCTCATCGCCGCGCAGCCCTACATAACCAATTATTCGATTAGCGGGGTGCTTAGTGCCGATGGATTAGATTGGATTGAAATGTCGCCTTTCGGTATGGGTGATGCGGTGTGGAGTCCTGATAGCAAGCATTTCGCCTATTCGGTGCAGCTAGGTGGCTGCGAAGATAGCGGCTGCACGCCGGAGACCAGCGCCGTTTACATCGTAGACATTCTCGCTAGGAAGTTCACCGAAGTCACGGTGCCAGGCGCTACTCAGGTGATGCATCCCGCCTGGTCGTCGGATGGCTCCCGGCTCCTCTTGTTAACCTTTGGTTCCCATTGTTCCCCGATGGGTCCCTGCTCTGGGACGGCACCCGCCTTTTACAACATAGCCGTATCGTTCCCGCCCTGACCCCAATATCCACGCTTAACAGCGACCCCTCAGGCTTGACATAAACCCATGCCTGTGCTACAATAACACTACCAAAAAAGGAGTCGCTTCATGCGTCTACCGGCCATAAACCCTGGCAATGGTCCCGCTGCTCCTGCTGCCGTCACCAGCAAAGAAGGCGAGCTGGAGACGCTTGTCCGTGCCCGGTACCCGCTGATCTACATCGTGTCCTGGGAAGAGCGCCGCGTCGAAGGACTGTTAGCCGGGCTGACAGGGCGACGGGGCAAGCGGCTCTTTATGTGGACGTGCACCGACGGCGTGCAAGTATTGGAAGCGGGCGGCATGGCCCCCGCCGACCCGGCGGCGCGCGACCCCCTGGCGGCCCTCGATTTCATCCTCGCCTGCCGCGAACCCGCCATCTTCCTGCTCAAAGATTTCCACCCCTATTTCGACGACTCGCGCCCCACCTCCACCACTCATCAGGTGATCCGCAAGCTGCGCGACCTGACCCGGCTGTTCAAGGAGAGCCACAAAACGCTGGTGCTCCTCTCGCCGGTGCTACGCTTCCCGCCTGAACTGGAAAAGGACATCACCGTGGTCCAGTACGGCCTGCCCTCGGTGGAAGAACTGGACGAGTCGTTGATGCGGGTGATCAATTCGGTGGAGAAGCGGTCGGCCTTGCGGTTGGGCCTCGATCCGGAGGGGCGCGAGCGGGTGCTGAAGGCGGCGCAGGGGATGACGCTGGCCGAGGCCGAGAACGTGTTTGCCAAGTCGCTGGTCCTGACCCGCAAGCTGGATGTGGACGTGATCGTGGCCGAGAAAGAGCAACTGATCCGCCGCAGCCGTATCCTCGAATATTACCACTCGCCCGAAGCGTTTGACGACGTGGGCGGGTTGGACGAGTTGAAGGCGTGGCTGCACAAGCGCAACCTGGCCTTCAGCGAGGCGGCACGGCAATTCGGGCTGCCGGAGCCGCGCGGCATCCTCCTGCTGGGGGTGCAGGGCGGCGGCAAGAGTTTGGTGGCGAAGGCGGTATCGAGCCTGTGGCAACTGCCGTTGCTCAAGCTGGACCTGGGCAAAGTGTTCAGCGAACTGGTCGGCTCGTCGGAAGAGAACATGCGCTCGGCCCTCTCCACCGCCGAGTCCATCGCCCCGGCGATCCTCTGGCTGGACGAACTGGACAAGGGGCTGTCGGGCATCGCCTCATCCAACCGCTCCGATGGCGGCACGACCGCCCGCGTGTTCGGCAGCTTCCTGACCTGGATGCAGGAAAAGCAGTCGCCGGTATTCGTCATCGCCACGGCGAACAACGTCTCCAGCTTGCCTCCGGAGGCGATGCGGAAGGGGCGCTTTGACGAGATCTTCTTCATTGATCTGCCGTCCGAAGCCGAGCGGCGCGAGATCTTCGCCATCCACTTGCTGAAGCGCCGCCGCGACCCGGAACTGTTCGACCTGGACCGGCTGGCGCAGGCCAGCAATGGTTACAGCGGGGCCGAAATTGAGCAGGCGATCATCAGCGGCCTGTACGATGCCTTTGAAGCGAACCGCGACCTGACCGACGCCGACATCCTGCACACAATAGCCGGGTCGATCCCGCTCTCGCAAACGATGCGTGAGGAGATCGGGGCACTGCGCGACTGGGCACGCACTCGCGCCCGGCCCGCGTCGCGGCGACGGTGACACGTACCCTGTCATCCTGAGCGCAGCGAAGGATCTTGTTGGGGTGTTCTAGAGCTTAAACGAAGATCGGGATGTTGCCTTGAGCACCACGGACCAGGAAGAAGATCCTTCGCTGCGCTCAGGATGACACAAGGGGTCGGATGAAAACAAACGAGTGGCTGGCCTATTTTGTCGAGGAACACCGCGCCGAATTGGTCGGGGTGTGGCGGGGCGAGGCGGCGGCGCAGAATTGGCCGGTGCCGGATGCTGCGTTCGACGCCTGGGCAACCGCGCTGCACGATGACTTCGCGGCAGACCACCAGGAGTTGGCGCTGAGCGAGTTGCACGCCCTGGCCGCTATCGCGGGCCAGCCGGACGCGGCGCTCATCCCCTTCTGGGATCAGGCGGAACGGCGGCTCACCGGCTACATCAGCGCCGAACCCGACCTGAGCGCCGGGGCCAAACGGCTGGCGCATCTGCGGCTCTCGACTTTCGGTAACGACGTGCGGAGCTATTTGCGTGAAACGTGAAACGTGATGAGGGATCAGGGATCAGATTTACGCAATACGCAATACGCAATACGCAATACGCATCACGTTTCACGTTTCACGCATCAACAAACCTATGAGCACCTGGATCACTTCGCTAACCACATACCGCTACGGGGCCTGGCTGGAACGGGCGATGATCGCCGTGGGCCTGGCCGGGGCCGTCGTCGCGTCGGGGCTGCTGCCGGGCTACCCGGTGGAGTGGCGCGCCGTGCTGTCGCTGCTGGTGCTGGGGTTGGCTGTGTGGACGGCTCCGGCGGGCTACTTCGCGGCGGTAGCAGTGGTGGCCTTCCCGTTGTGGGCCTTGTCGCCCTACCTCATGGTCTTGTTCCTGGCCCTGGCAGTCATCCCGCATCGGCTGATCCTCCAGCATTTGCCCCTGGCGTTGCTCGTGGTCTGGAGTCCGGCGTTCATCACCCTTCATATGGAGTTGGCCCTGCCGATCCTGGTCGGGTTGCTGGGTGGTACCCGGCGCGGGGCAGCGGCGGGGGCGGCGAGTGCGCTCTGGTTCAAGCTGCTGGCCGCGCTCAGTGGCACGGGGTTGGACCTGCTGGTGATGCAGACGCCGCCGGGCGACCCAGGCCGCATTGCCGAACGCTTCGCCGGGCGCGGGTCGATGGATACCATCCTGCTGATCGGCTCGCCCTTTGTCCCCTCGTCGGCGGCCTTGCTGGTCCATGTGTTTCAGATCGGGTCGTGGGCTGCCGCCGGGGCCTGCGCCGGGTGGCTGGTGACGTGGGGGCAGCGCCGCCTGTTGGTAGGCGACATGCGCGACACGCCGTCCGCCTGGCGGTTGGTCCTCACGCGCTTCCTGTGGACCGGCTTGGTGCCGGTGCTGGCGGCGCTGGCGGCGTTGCTGGTCCTGGCTTTCCTGATCCCCGCGCTGGTCGCCCGCCCGCTTGGTGGCGATCAACTCGCGGTCGGCTGGGACGTGTTCGCCCCCCGCACGGCCCTGGCCGGGGCGGTGTTGCTCCTGCTGGCGGCGCTGATCGTGATCAGCCAGCCGTTGCCGACGGGCATCCGCCGCTGGGAGCCGTGGAAAGCGGCGCTCTTGCCCCGCCGTCCGGCGGCGGTGCGCGCCCCGGCCCCGCCGCCCGCCCCGGCCTTGCCGCCGTTAGCCAAAGTTGATCCCAACCGTCCGTTCGTACCGTCGTGGGCCACCAACCGGGCGCAACCACAGGCGCTGGACCCGCCCGCCGGAGGGAATAGCCCTCCTGCCTCGGCTCTGGGGGGCGAGTGGTGGGCGGAGTCGAACCGCTCGAACAGCCCACCGCCG
>JBBSEL010000129.1:0-7551 GCA_038239755.1 Chloroflexia bacterium
ACCGCGACGCCGTTGCCGACGAACACCCCGACGAACACCCCGACGAATACGTCCACGGCCACCAACACGCCGAGCAACACGCCGACGAATACGCCGACGAGTACCCCGAGCAGTACGCCGACGAACACGCCGAGCAACACGCCGACGAATACGCTGACGAATACCCCGAGCCGTACGGCAACCGCAACGCCGACAATTATTCCGAGCAGTACGCCGACCGCAACGGCGACGACTATCCCGAGCAGTACGGCAACCGCAACGCCGACGTTCACAGCCACCGCAACACCGACTGTCATCCCCTCGCAAACTGCGACCGTGACCCTGACTGTGGTTAGCAGCCCGACCCGCACGCCGACCTCCCCGCCGACCGTCACCGTGCCGCCAAGCAGCAGCCCCACCGCCACGGCGACGGCCAGTGCGACCGCTACGGCGACGCCCGTTAGCAGCCCCACGGCCTCCCCGGTCAGCACGGCAACCGGTACAGCCGGGATCGGCCCCAGCCGGACGCCGGCCCCCACCGCCACCGCGACGGTGTGTGCGCTGACATTCGTGGACGTGCCGCCGGGTAGCACCTTCTACACCTATGTGCGCTGCCTGGTCTGCCGGGGCATCGTGGGCGGGTATCCCTGCGGCGGGCCAGGCGAACCCTGCCCCGGCAGCTACTACCGCCCCAACAATAACGTGACCCGGGGGCAGGTGAGCAAGATCGTCTCCCAGTCGGCGGGCTTCAGCGACTTGGTGCCGAGCAGCCAGCAGACGTTCGAGGATGTCCCGCCGGGCAGTACGTTCCACCTCTACATCGAACGGCTGTCTACACGGGGTATCATCCAGGGTTATCCCTGCGGTGGGCCGTTCGAGCCGTGCCTGGGCCCGACCAACCGCCCCTACTTCCGCCCCAACAACAACGTGACGCGGGGCCAGCTTTCGAAGATCACCTCCGGCGCGGCGGGCTACAGCGAAACGCCCACCAGCCAGACGTTCGAGGACGCGCCACCGGGCAGCACCTTCTATGTCTACATCGAGCGGATCGCGGCCCGCGGGATCGTCGGCGGCTATCCCTGCGGCGGCCCGTTCGAGCCGTGCATCCCCCCGACCAATCGCGCCTACTTCCGCCCGAACAACAACGCGACGCGGGGCCAGATGGCGAAGATCGCCGCCGCCGCCTTCTTCCCCAACTGCGCCACCCCGCAACGGCGCTGATCCGCCACGGCGGGGACGGCGCAGGCCCACCCCCGCCCATCACGCACGAGGCCGTCCCCTACCAGGGACGGCCTCGCTGTGTGCCCGGCATCGGCAGGGGGCCTGCCCACCGCACGAGCGATCACCACTTTATGGTAGAATGGTCACCTAATCTGTGAAGAGGAGACGTTATGCAACCTCAAACATTTCCCGCCTGTCCCAATTGCGGGCAAGCCGATGCCGTCCAACCGATCACCGAGGTGTTCACCGGGGTCGCTACGGGTGACGCGGCAGCCCAGGCCGCCGCCGGAGTCACGCCCCTAGCGGTCCCGGCAGAGATCCGCCAGCAACTCGCCCCGCCGGTGGTGCCGGTGCTGCCGCAGAAGACCGATTTCCCGGCGTCCAAGTACCGCCAAAGCTCTGCCGCGACCACGCGCAGCTTCGGGGCACGGCTCGACCTGATCTTGTTGGCCGTGTGGCTGGTGCTGGCCTTCATCGCCTATCTGCTGGTGAGCCGTATTGATGAGGATCTGGTCGAGTTCCTGGGGACAGCCATCGCCGTGGTGCTGATCGTGGTCATTTACGGCTTCCGGCAACTGGTGCTCAAGAAGCTGCCCTTCGCGGGCCTGCGCGAGTATTACATCCGCGATGCCCAGGAAGACGCCGAGGCCGCGCAACGGGCGCAGGACGCGTATCAGGCGGCGCTGGCGGCGTATGAGCAGAGCCGCAGTAGCGAGGCGAAATGGCGGGAGCTGCTCTATTGCGCCCGCTGCAACGGTGTGTTTACCCCCCAGAGAGCCTTTGTGCCGCTCGCCGGGCTACCGGCCTATCTCGGCGCAGCCTCCGGCCCGGCGATCCCCCCGCCCCCCTGGGCCAAAACGCGGGCCTGAGCAGCGAACAGTCGGGCGCCTGATCGGTCAGATGCCCGGTGCTTGGGGGAGCCAGAAAAGCGTTAATCCACCGTGCCCCGTCGCGGCCCACCCCAGGGCGAGGATCAGCAGGCCGATGCCCCCGGCGATCACCAGCCAGTCGGCCCGCCGCCGGGGGCGGGCGCGGCTCCAGGTGCGCGGCCCGGTCCCGAAGGCGCGCAAGTCCATCCCGTTGATGATATCTTCGCCGCTGACAATCGCGTTGATCGTTACCGGCACCAGCAACGGAGCCATCCGCCGCAGTTTTGCCAGCGGTCCGCCACGTAGCGTTTCGGTCTCATACCCCCGTGCCCGCTGGGCGTCCACGGTCGCCTGAAAGTCGGTGGCAAACGTCGGCACCAGCCGCAGCGCCAGATCCAGCGCAACGGCGAAATTATCGGGCAACCCCAGCCCCTTGAAGGCGACCCCATAGTCTTGCGGGCGGGTGGTGAACGTCAGAGGGATCGACACCGCCGCGATGCCCAACATCCGCATTACCAGGGCGGTGGCGTAATACAGTTTTTCCCAGGTGAGGGTGAAGCCGAGCGGACCGCGCCAGATCACATGCGGCTGGGCCACGTCCTGCCCCCCTCCCCACACCAGCGCACTGATACCGACCAGCACCAGGACGAAGACCAGCACGAAGGTCCACGCCGATCGCGTTTCGGCCCAGCGCAGGCGGCTCAAGGCATAGTAACCCACCCCGATCGCCAGCAGCACCGCCAGCACCCGCACGTCGAAAAACAGCACCATGCTGAAGATGTAGCACAGCATGAAGATGACTTTCGCCGCCGGGTCCAGGCGGTGGATTGGGCTATCGCGGGCGACGTAGGAAAAGTGCGCAAGCATAGTAAGGTTCCCGAAGCATGAAACATGATGCGTGAAACGTGACGCGTATGGTGTGAAACCTGGATGCACAGGAGTGCAGCTTCTCTCCTCAATCGTGCATCATGCATCACGTTTCACGTTTCACGTTTCACGCTTCACGAGTCCTACTGGCCGATCCGCGCACGGACGGCTTCCCAGGCCACGCTGAGGATCGGGACCAGGATGATCGCCGCGATGGCGTTGCTGAGCAGCACCGGCAAGAACTCGCTCCAGGCGGCTTCCAGCGTGATGCCATAGACGAACGGATCGGTAAACGCGGCGAAGCCCATGCCGACGATGATCCCCAGGATCGAGAAGCCCACGGCGATGGCGATGGCGCGCGGCTTATCCAGACGGGTGACATAGTAGACCGACAGCCCGGCGATCAAGCCCATGATCCCATTACCCAGGCTCCAGTTCCAGGAGAAGCCGTAGCCGGAGAGGAGATCGCCGATGATGTTACCCACGAACCCGCTGAAGAAGCCGACGATCGGGCCGAAGGCCGCGCCGAAGAAGAGCGGGATAGCTACGCCGGGGCGGATCGAGCTATTGAACGGGCCAGGGATCCGCAGGGCAGCGGTTGCCACCGAGAATAGGCCGTAGAGCGCGGCCCCGATCGCCATGTAGACGACCTGGCGAGTGCTGACGGACCAGGGGTTGGGCCGTTCGGTATTGCCGACGATATCTGTACGCTGTGCCATGTTCAGGTCCTCCTTGTTACGGTGGTACATTGTGCGTGGATACTCGGAAGCGCGAGGCGCTAGTGCGCTGCCGGGGCATAGTCTCCGGCGACATGCGCGGCGGCAGCCAGGGCTTCGGCCCGTAAGAAGCGCCCGGTCTGGGCGAACGCGGCCAGGTTAGCCGCCAGCAGGGAGGTGGGGCGCAGGCCACACTGCTGCAACAGGTCCGACTGGCGCAAGACGGTTTCCGGGGGACCATCGGCGACGATGTGGCCCTCCTGAATCAGCCAGATACGATTGGCATAGGCGATCGCCAGATCCAGATCGTGGGTTATGAAGATCACCCCCTCCAGGTCGGGTAAGGCCGTGATTTCGTCCATGAAGCGCGTGTAGTTCGCGTAGTCCTGGCCCGCAGTCGGCTCGTCCATGATGAGGATGCGCGGGCGCATACTGAGGATGGCCGCCAGTGCCACCCGTTTTTGCTGGCCGAAGGAGAGGCCCAGCGGCGGGCGTTCGGCTTGCGGCAGCAGATTGGTGATAGCCAGCGCCCGCGCCACGTCCTGCTCAATCCGGGCCGGATCACGGCGCAAATTGCGCGGGCCGAAGGCCAGTTCTTCGCGCACCGTCGGGGCAAAGAGCATATGGCCGGGGTTCTGAAACACGTAGCCCAGGGTATGGGCGATCTGAGCGACCGACTGGCGGGTGGTCGCCACGCCTGCCACCCGTACTTCGCCGGTCTGGGGCCGCAGCAACCCGATCGCCTGCTTGACCAGGGTGCTCTTGCCACTGCCGTTGCGGCCCAGCACGGCGATGCGGTCACCAGGATAGACGAGGGCATTGACCCCCTGCACAATCGGACGCGCCGTGCGCCCGCCCAACGCCGGGTAGGCGAACGTGACATCCCGATACTCCACCAGCGGCGTATCCTCTGATCGGGCCGGGGGCGGTGGGGCGGGAACATCGGCGTGCCCGGCAGCCGCCACCTGCTCCATGACCCACGTCGCCGGGAGCTTGACGGCCCGGTAATCGGCGGCCTGCCGCACGCCCGCCGCGTCCCCATAGTAGGTGACCCGCCCCCCATCCATGAGCAAGACCTGCTCGGGCGCAATCTGGAGCGCATCCTCCACCCGGTGCTCGACCAGCACGATACTGCGCCCTGCATCGGCCAGTTCACGAAACAGGCGCAGGGCCTCCCAGGCGCTCTGCGGGTCGAGGTTTGCCAGCGGCTCATCCAGCAGCAGCACGGCTGGGTCGAGCGCCAGCACCCCGGCGATGGCGACTTTCTGATGCTCCCCGCCAGAGAGCGCCTGGACCTCGCGGTCCCGCAGGGCGCTAATACCGAGCATCTGGAGAGCACGTTCGACGCGCTCCTCGATTTCGGCGGCGGGCAGGCCCAGGTTTTCGGGGCCAAAGGCGAGATCGCCCGCGACGGTGCTGGCGATAATCTGGCGGCTGGGATCCTGTAGCACCGTTCCCACGCGGCGGGCCAGGGCGGCCCGCTTCAGATGGAACACATCGTCGCCCGCCAAGTGGACATCGCCCCAGAGAGTCCCCTTGTAGCTGTGGGGGATCAAGCCGTTGAGGCAGCGGAGCAAGGTGGACTTCCCGCAGCCGCTTGGCCCGGCCACCAGGAGAATGCTGCCCGGCGGCACCTGGAAGCTGATATTGTCCAGGGCGCGGGTGGACGCGGTTCGGTATTGGAAGCTCAATTCCGCGACGTTAATCACGGGTGCGGCCTGGCCCGATCCCTCATTCACGAAAGCACATCCCTTGATTAACTACCCAGCCCGTCCGCAGGAGAGATGCGGACGGGCTGGAGGCGTGTCGCTGTGAGCTATTGCGTGCGTTCAACATCAAGGACACACGCACCAGAGCCCCCCACCCCCGAAGGACAACACCACCACGCGCCACATCGCCAGGCGCACAGGCTGGAACACCCTGCGTGCAGGATGCGCAGGGTAGCTCACGGCATGATCTGGCAAAGGTTGGGCATGGTCCATCGCATCGGCATATACGCACACCAGATGATCAAGTAAAGAAGCCCGCCGCACCCCGAAGTATCGCAACCGGACGGGATGTTGAGCGGCCAAACGTCGCGGTCTGGTCCTAAAATCCGAACTTATCTAACCCGGTCTGGATTGTAGCACACGCCTGATCGACTGTCAACCAATTGCGCCCAGTGCGACAGCTAACGGTGTGGCGGCCACCTGGCCCCGTCCGGGTCCGCCAGGACCGTTGGTACTTTTAGCCCGATCTAAGGGCAGGACCCCCCCAAAGGAGGTTGCGGCGGGTAGGACCCCGTCCTAGTTCCGCTGTCCGTGGGGAGGTAACGAATTTGGGACAATCGAACGGACTACATCTGCTGGTACTTTTATCCCGCTTTTGGTGGCATGACCCGCCTACACCGGGTAGGACTACAGACGTGAATTCGCCAAATTGGTCCTATTGACCGGGCTGCGACAGGCCACATATGATGGGGACGCCGGTACGCTGTACCGGTTGCTCACCGGACCGATACGCGGGATCACCCGGAAATTTGAGCAGGGACCCCCCCGCGACCCAACAAGGAGTTGTGTATGCCTGCCGCCCTTCGCTGGAGCCTTTATCTGGGCCTAAGTACCCTCGGTGGCCTCTTGCTGGCCGCCGCAGTGACGACCCCTGCTTCTGGTCAGGCACAGCCGCCGCTTTTGACACCAATTCCGACCCCTCGCAATTTGCTGGCCGAACATGGCATCACCGCCGCTGCTAGTGCCGCCCGCATCGACGCCACCTGGCAACAACTGTTTTACGGCGATGCTCAAACCCAACGCATCTACTATGAAGTGGCCCCCGACATGGCCTATATCCTGGACGTAGGCGACGGGGACGTGCGCTCCGAAGGGATGAGCTATGGGATGCTCATCGCGGTCACCCTGAACCATCAGGCCGAGTTCAACCGGCTCTGGCGCTGGGCCACCACCTACATGCTGAACACCACCGGCGCCCGGACGGGCTACTTCGCCTGGCAGTGCAGCCCCAGCGGCCAGATCCGCGACCCGAACCCGGCCCCCGACGGCGACCAGTACTTTGCCATGGCGCTCTACCAGGCCGCCCACCGCTGGGGCAACGGCGCACCCCCGTATGATTACCAGACCCAGGCCGACCACCTGCTCACCCTGATGCTACACAAAGAAGAATTGAACGGCGGCGTGGTGGACGGTGTGACCAATATGTTCAAGCCGGATGGCGGGGGCGGCCTCCAGGTCGTCTTCACCCCCTACTACCAGAGCGCGACCCACACCGACCCCAGCTATCATCTCCCGGCGTTCTATAGCTGGTGGAGTGCCTGGGGACCCCCCGCAGACCGCGCGGCCTGGGCGGCGATGGCGACCCGCTCGCGCTGGTTGCTGGGCGCGGCGATGCACCCCGTCACCGGCCTGGCCCCCGATTATAGCGAGTTCACCGGGGCACCCCACGTCGGGGGCGGCCATGAGGACTTCCGCTTCGATGCCTGGCGGGTGCTGGGTAACCTGGCCGTGGACTGGCAGTGGAACCATGCCGATCCGCAGCAGCCGGTGCTGGCCGCCCGTGCGCTCACCTTCTTCGCCACGCAGGGCCGCTACAACAACCAGTACAGCCTGATCGGGACGGGGCTGTCGGGCGATCATTCGCCGGGGCATATCGCCCAGAACGCGCTGGGGTCGATGGCGGTGACCGAAGGCCAGGCCGATCCGTTTGTGCAAGAGTTCTGGAATACGCCGATCCCCAGCGGCACCTGGCGCTATTATGATGGCCTGCTCTATATGCTGGCGCTGATCCACACCGCCGGGGTGTTCCAACCCATCCCGCCTGCCGGATCGGGCACGCCGGGCGGCACCCCGCCCGCCACCACGACCCCGGTGTCTAACGTGGTGCCGCCCGCGCAAACCGTCACCCCG
>JBBSEL010000130.1:0-7549 GCA_038239755.1 Chloroflexia bacterium
AACAAGGCGTCCGCCGGACGCCCCTACACCAACAGGGCGCGGCATCCCTACCATCGCGGCTGGGCAGCATCGTGGATGCTCAGGGTAGGAGCGGATCACAGCGGCTCTCCCCTGCCCTGCCTTACCAGACCCAGTTCCCCAGCAGCCAGATCACCCCCAGCGCGACGATCACCACCAGCAGCAGGCCCGCCACCATCGTCAGCCGGTGCAGCCACAGAGCGCGGGCCTGGGCGTCGATCTGCCGCTGGTCCTCTTCGACCCGCAACACCGCCAGCCGGGCCAGCCGCTCCCGCGCCGCCGCGACGGCCTGATCCCGGCTGTCCTCCGGGGGGCGCACCGTCGGTTCGGGCTGTTCAGGAGCCGGGGGGGCGGCTATCGGCGCGGGCGCATCCGGCGCTAGCTCGGCCACCGGGGCGGGGGCGGCGTGGATTAGCGCGGGCAAGGGAAGATACGATGCATCCGACTCGCTATGCTCCATCGTGGAGATCCCGGCCCAGGTGGGCAGCGTGAACGGCGGGTCATCCTCAACGGCGGGAGCCGGTTTCGCCCGGCTCAACGGCGGGTCGAAGTCAAACGGCGGATCATCGGCAGCGGTGGGGGGTTCCAGCACGGCAACGGCGGCGCTGGTGGGCGCGGGGGCCAGGGCGGCGGGTTCGTCCAGCACGGTGGTCAGCGCCGGGCCACGCTTGTGCGGCTCGGACCCGTCGGCATCACGGAACAGGTTGAGGATCGCCAGCGTATCCGGCACGCGGGCGCGTTCGCCCAGGGCCACGGCAGCGGCGGGCCGTTCCGGCACAGGATAGGCGGGGAGAAGATCCTGCCGTCCGGCGGGTGTGCCCTCCCGCTCGCCAGGCGGGGCGGTGCCGTTCGTGTGCCCGTTGCCGGTGCCGTTCGCGTGGCCGTTGCTGCTGCGCTTGACCAGCGGCGACACGGCCACCACGCCGACCGGCTCCGTCGCAGGCTGGGCCAGCCAGTGGGCGATATCGCGTTGCATCCACGTCCCGGCCTGGCGCTCTCCGGCGCGGCGAGTCTGCTCTGCCGCCCGCTCCTCGCGCAGCCAGGCCCGCAGGCGCGGCCAGCGAACGATCAGCACCTCGTGGGTCATCTGGACGACGGTGTGCGCCGCGTCTGTCGGGCCGTCCAGGGTGATCAGGCGGGCGGCGGCGAGGTGTTGGAGGGTCGCGGTGAGCAGGGCCTGGTCCTCGTCAGCGGTGCCCAGGTCGGCCACCAGTTGCGGGCGGGCCGTGTCGGACCGCCCCTCGCCCAGTTGCACCAGGCGCAGGAAGACGCGCCGGGCCGTCACCTGTTGCCCGGTGGGGAGCGCCCGGAAGCTGGCTTCGGTGCAGGCGATGAAGGCGGCGGCTAGCCCACCGCGCCCCTGCCCGGCTAGCCGGGCATAGGTCCGCGCCGCCAGCAGCCGCCACTCCATGCCGCTCCACAGCCCGACCAGCGTTTCTTGCAGCAGCGGCAGCGCGTCGGGTTCGGTGTTGGCGTCGGCCAGCAACCGCCCCAGCAGGCTACCCTCGAACTGCACCCCGGCCAGCAGCGCCGGTTGTTGCACGGCCATCCGCAGCGCCGTGCCACTCAGCGGTTCCACTTCCAGCCGCTGGCTCGCGTTCACCGGCCAGAGCGGGCTGGTCATCAGGTCGGGGTAGAAGTCGGAGCGCATCACCAGCACCAGCGCGCACCGGGCATCGGTCCGCAACGCCCCCAGCGCGGCCAGGAAGCGCGCCTGCTCGTCGCGGTCGCTCAGGGTGAACAGGTCTTCAAAATGGTCGATGACGAGCAGCACGCGCCCCGCCGGGAAGTGCGCCGCCAGCAAATCGGTCAGCACGTCGCGGGGGTGGGCCTGGGTGGCCTGCAACGCCTCGGCCAGCGCCTGGACTGGGTGCGCGCCGGGCCGCATGGTGCGGGCCACCCAGAAGCCGGGCGGCCAATGGGGGCTGTTCGGCAGTTGGGGGATCAGCCCCGCCTCGATCAGCGAGGTTTTGCCCACGCCCGATGCCCCGGTGACCAGCACGAAGCGTTCGCGGCGCAGGTGGCCCAGCAGCATCCCCACCTCGGCATCGCGGCCATAGAAGCGCGGCACGTCGGCGGCGGTGAACGGCAGGAGGCCGGGGTAGGGACAGGGGGGTTGCTGCGCCGGTTCGCGCATCGGATGGCCCAGTTCGGAGCAGACCCGGTTGATCACCCGCAGCCATTTGCGCGGGTCGGTCGCGTCCAGGGTGGGCAGGATCGGCAGGCGGGCCGGGAGTTGGACCGCTTGCAAGAGGAGCGGGCTGACCGGCCAGATCGCGCCGCCCGTGCCATAGTGGCGGGCCAGCAGCGCGACCATGTCGGTGAAGCCGTCGGCCAGATAAGCGCGGGAGAGAATGAGGAGCACGCGGCTGCTGTTGGCGACGGCCTGTTCGGTCTCGGCGCGCCGGGCGGCGGACCCCCCCGCAGGGGCGGTGGTCCAGCGCAACCCGGCCTGGCGCAAGGCGTCGGCCAGATAGCCCTCGACCCAGGCGCGGTCGGCGGGCGCGTGCGCAATGAGGAGGTCGTACCGGGTGGCACCCTGTTCGGCCATAAGACGTTACCCCGACTAGATAGGCTAGCGATGGAACGCCGGTGCCAAACGAGCCGAGCGCATCTTCATCGTCAATGGGCGGTGCCAACTCCCCTATGGAGCTTACCGCTTTTCCCCGCGCCTGTCAATCCCCCATTATGGCTAGAAATTTGATAGGCCAGGCCGGTTTTGTTTAGGATCTGATAGGAGAACGAGTGAGCCTCCTATCCGGTTGCGCCCCTGATCAATACGGGGTTGGGGCGCGAGCGGCCACCAGTACCAAAAGCCAGGCCCAACAAGCTACGGAGTGTTCGCGGGCCGCGTGCGTGCTCAGCTCAAGATCAAGCGCGCCCGTTGGAAGCTCACCAGGGATAAGCCCAGCAAGACTGCATCCAGTAGGGCCAAAACCGCTATAGCAATGAGCAACATCTGCGAATAGCTCAACGCTGAGAACAGATCCGCTGGCAAGGCGCTGAGCGCTAAGATCCCGCCGAACATGAGCACGATGGTGCCAATGCTCAAGAGTTGCTGCGCCTGTCGCGCGGTTGCGACTCGTAGCGAGATCAGCACTCCGGCACTCGTTGCCAGGAGACTGACCAGCAGAAGCAAAGTGAGGGCTTCCAGGAACAGCGTCAGCGGATGATAGAACACCCAACTCCCCGGCCCATTCCCCTGCGCCACGTTCACCACAAGCGCGCCGAGCAGCAGGCCGACGAACGCGATGCCCCAGGCATAGCCGACCGTTACGATGACCTTCCCCAGCAGAATCGCGCGATCGGGCATACGGCTAGCCAGCAATGTTTCCAGGGTATGGCGCTCCCGCTCGCCGGCGATCGCATCGCCAATAAAGCTGATGATATTGAGGAACGGGACCCAGAGCAGTACCAGCAGTTCGATGGGTGAAAGCTCTAGCCAGGGCAGCCCGGCGCGCCACGGCAGCGCGACCCCCACCACGCCGATCACGATCAGCGGGCGGAGCCATTGCGCCCAGCCCCCCTGGAAGATTTGGTCCTTCGCTTCTTTCCAGATCATGGTCCCGATATCGCTCATGGGGTTTCTTCCTCCATCAGGGTCAGGAACACCGCTTCCAGGCTGGCCCGACCCCGCCGCACTTCCTCAATTTCGCCGCCTGCCTGCACAATCAAGCGGACCAGCGCGGCAATCGTGTCCGTGCCGCGCAGCTCAATGGTTAAATGCCCGTCTTGCAAGTCGGCCTGCGCCACATCGGGACGCGCGCGCAGCAAGGCCAGGGTGTGTTCGGTGAAGCCCCGTCCCACGATCTCGGCGTGGGGACCACCCGCCCGCATCCGCAATTCATCGGGGCTGCCCACAATCAGCAGTTTTCCCTCCCGGATCACGCCGACCTGGGCACAGAGCTTTTCGGCCTCGGTGAGATTGTGCGTGGTGAGGAAAACCGTCAGCCCTTCCCGCGCCACCAGGCGGGCCAGATCATCCCGCAAGGCCGTCGCCGCCAGCGGATCCAACCCGGCGGTGGGTTCATCCAGGAAGATCAAGGGCGGATGATGAAAGAGCGCCCGCGCGACGGCGAGTTTCTGCTTCATCCCCCGGCTCCACTGGCCGACCGGATCGTGGCACCGATCCCATAAATCGAGGTGGGTGAGCAGTTCTTTGCTGCGCGCCCGGCGATCCGGAGCTGGCATATGATAGATGCGCCCATACAAGTCGAGATTATCGGCGGCGCTCAGGCGCTCGTAGAGGCCCGCAAATTCGAGCAGCGCCCCGGTGCGGGCGCGGATTTCCTCCGCCTGGGTCCGAGTATCGAAACCGAGAACCCGGCCCTGACCCATCGTGGGTTCCAGCAGGCCCAGCAAAAGATGGATGGTCGTGGTCTTGCCCGCCCCATTGAGGCCCAGGAAGCCAAAGACGATTCCTGCGGGCACCTCTAATGAGAGATCATCGACGGCTTTGATCGTGTTCGCCGGGCCAAAAAAGCGGGAAAGGTGTTCGGTGTGAATACTTGGCTCAGGCATGACCATCCAACCCCCGCATCGCCAATACGTCGCTTGACCGGTGCGCAACCCGCGCAGCCAACCCGCAGATGTTCGTTAATTGGGAAATCTCCCACCTGCCTGCACAACGGCCAGGCTAGATCCCCTCATCCGTCCCCCGGATCGACTCGCCGGAGACCAGCCCGTCGGCCATGAACCGCTCGACCGTTTCGCGCAGGAGGGGCGAGACCCCGTCGGGCAAGGCATCGAGGGCGAAGTAGCCGTAGGCGCTGATTTCGGGGTTGGGGCGGAAGTGCTGGCGGCGAGCGCGGCAGAGGTAGAATACATCGATCAGCCGCCGGTTGCGGTCGGTGCGCACCCCCAGCAGCCGCACGATGGCCCCGTCCACCCCCGCTTCTTCGCGCAGTTCGCGCAACGCCGTCTGCTCGGTCGTTTCGCCGTGGTCCATGCCGCCGCCGGGAAAGCCCCACGGGTACTTGTGCTTGTAGGTGTGCTGGAGCAAGAGCAGCCGCCCCTGCTCATCGAACACCACCGCGACCACGCCGACGATGAACTTGGGGCTGAGCACCCACTGGATCAGCCGCCGCACCGGGCGCGGGAAGGGGAACCGCCCCCACACCTGCACCACCACCGTCTGGGCGAACCGGGATTTCAGGAATTGCATAGCGCCATGATACCCGATAGCCCTTTTTAACGCAAAGACGCCAAGAGGCAAAGGCCGCAAGGGCATCTCTGCGTCTTGGCGTTTCTTTGCGCCCTGGCGTTTAAACGTTCGCCGTGATATGGCTGACCACTTCCACCCCGTTGAGCGCCATGTGATAGAGGAAGAAGGTGTGGGTCATGTCGCCGTCGTGGGGCATGATGCCCAACTGCCCGGCCAGCGCCACCGGCATATCGTAGGTCTGCACGCAGTCTTCCGGCAGGATGACATGGACGGCGCGCCCGGCGGCGTTGGCCCGCAGCTTGAGGTGCATCGCCAGTTGGTAGGTGCAGAGGTCGGTGCAGTCGCCCACGACGATGAACGTGTCCACCTCGTGCTGCTCCGGCGCGTCGAGCCAGGCGTCCAGATCGGTATGATGGGCGCTGCTGGTGCTGTTCTTCTCGACCACGCGCACGCTTTCGGCGAACCAGGGCAGGTTCTTCAGCGCGTCCACCGTGGCGGCTTCGGGGGTGCCGCGCACGCAGTGGACCCCCCACTCGGCGAACTCCGGCGCGTTCTCGTCGTGCGTGTCCTGGGTGAGGACAAAGCGGCGCACCCCGGCGGTGTAGGCCGCCTGGAACAGATCGCGGATCGGCTCCACGATCCCGGCCACGCGGGGACCGCTCAGCGGGCCTTCGTAGCAAAAGCCGTTGATAATGTCCACGCTGATCACGGCCACGCGCTCCGGCTGAGCGGCGATGGCGCTGAGATCGACGGGGGTCAGCCCCCGTTGCCACCCGGCGATCCAGTTCAGGAACGGGATAGCGGGGGCCAGGGTCGGATCCAGCGCCGGGGCTGCGGCGGGCGCGGGGCGGGTTTCGGTCATTACATCAGTCATCAGAGTCGTCTCCTTCATCAGATCCATCAGATCCGTCAATGGTGCTGGCCGAGGCGGTTGCGCCCCAGTCATACGGGCGTTCTTCCACAAAGCGATAGAGCCGCGCCGGGCGATGCGGGCCGGTCACGCGGGCATTGGGCACTTCTTCGATCAGCTTGCGATCGGCAGGCCGCTTGAGCATCTTTTTGCTGAAATTGCGCTTCTTGGTGCCGCCGAGATCCTCGTTGAGGATCGCTTCGTACACCGTGCGAAGCTGGGTCATGGTAAACTGTTCGGGCAGCAGGCGGAAGGCCACCGGGGTCCAGTCCAGTTTGCTCCGCAGCCGCCGCAGGGCCGCGTCAATGATCTCGCCGTGGTCGAAGCCCAGCGGCGGCAGATCATAGACGCTGAACCAGCGGGCCTCCACCGCATCGGCAGTGGCGCGCAACGGGCGGGCGGTGGCATCCTCGATCAAGGCGAAGTAGGCCACGGTGATCACGCGGGTGCGCGGGTCGCGGTCGGGCGCGCCGAAGGTGTAGAGTTGTTCGAGATAAACATCATCCCCCTCCAGCCCGGTCTCTTCGGCCAGTTCGCGCCGGGCGGCCTCTTCCAGCGGCTCGTCAATGTGCAGGAAGCCGCCGGGCAGCGCCCACATATCCTTGAACGGGGCCGTCCCCCGCCGCACCAACAACACCTGGAGGTCACGCTTGATCACCGTGAAAATCACCAGGTCCACCGTCACCGATGGGCGCGGATACTTGCTCACGTTGTAGGTCGGGGGTGAGGCGGCGGTGTCCGCCGTGTGCGCCGCGTCCGGCCCGGTGCCCATACCGGAGGGCTGTTCCTGTGTCATCGTTTCTCCTTAGTTATTGTCGTTTGTACACTTATTATAACACCGTTCTTTTCGCTTGTCAAGAGGGCCGGTGGCGGTTTGAACCACGAACGCACGAAGCGACGAAGAACGCGAAGCGGCGGCGACGAAGCCCACAAATATTTGAGGAACACCTCGGCTACTTCGTCTATTTCGTCTTTTCGTTTCGTGCCTTTCGTCCCTTCGTGCTTTCGTGGTTCAAATCCCGCTCCCGCCTGATCCTTTATAATACACCACAGGAGGTGCTGTCTATGATCATTGGGGTTGTGCGGATCGAATTGGACCTACCGGCCAGCCACTCGCTGAAGGACAAGCGGCATGTGGTCAAATCGTTGGTGGTGCGGCTGGTGAACGAGTACCGGGTGTCGGCAGCCGAGATCGAGGCGCTGGACGAGACCCAACGGGCGGTGATCGGCGTCGCCTGCGTGAGCAACAGCGCCGCGCACGCCAACGAAGTCCTCTCCAAAGCCGTCTCGTTTGTCGAATCGCGGGTCGAACTGGGGAATCTGGTGGACTACCAGTTGGAGATCGTGCATGTGCTGTGAAACGTGAAACGTGAAACGTGACGGGGGTCAGGGGTCAAGGATCAGGGGTCAGAACGACGAATACGCAATACGCAATACGCAATACGCATCACGTTTCA
>JBBSEL010000131.1:0-7541 GCA_038239755.1 Chloroflexia bacterium
ATGCCCTTTGCCTTCAGCTATTATGGCTCGATCACCGGCACGGTTGCCTGGGTGACCCCGGCAGGCTATCTCACGCTGGGCGAGCACGACGCGGCCTACCTGGACAGCCACGTACAGATCCCCGACCCCAGCCTGCCCAACAATGCGATCTATCCCTATTGGGACCAGTTTGTGACCAGCACGCGGGGGGGTGTTTACACCGCCACCGTGGGCACGGCCCCGAACCGCAAGTTCGTGATCGAATGGCGCGACATGGTGCTGTTCACCGACGACCCGCAAAACCCCAGCCCGCTCAATTTTGAGGTGGTCTTCTATGAAGGGGGATCGGGGGGGCAACCCGGCACGCTGATGGATATCCAGTACATGGCGGTGGGGAATAGCACCTCCGGCCAGGGACGCAACGCCACGGTCGGGATCGAAAATACGAACGGCACCGGCGCGCTGCCCTACCTGTTCGATGAGGTAGGGTTAACCAACAACACGACGATCCATATCTACCAACCCCCGTTGGGCGGGCTAAGCGGCCATGTGACCGATTTTTATACCCACCTGCCGCTGCGGGCCAAGGTGTGCGCCGCCGGGACGGAGCTGTGTCAGGAAACCAACGCGACGACGGGTGCCTATACCATGCGCTTGATTGAGGCCCCTTACGGCAATGTGCAAGCCAGCGCGTCGCGGCATGTGTCCGAAACCCGCAGCATCACCATCACCCGCGGGATCACCTCCACCCTCGATTTCGCGCTGAACAGTGCCCATGTGGACTATAATCCGGGGGCGGTGAATGTCGCGCTCGGCCCGAACCAGGTGTCTACCTCCACCTTGGTCTTGAACAATGTCGGCACCGGGGTGTTGCAGTACCGGCTGCGCGAGGCGTTGGGGCCGGAGCCGGTGGGCTGCGGGTCCCTGGCTGCCCCCGCGCCCGAGGGGTCCTACATCATCGAGGACCAGCGCACGGTCCCCCAAGCTGCTGATAACAGCACCAAAGCGGGCGGGACCGACCAGATGGGCCACTATCGCTACGTGGTGAACAGCCCCAATGCGGTCAGTGTGCCCCCGGCCAACATCTTGCTCTATGCCGACGACTCGTTCCACGGCACCTCGATCACCACAACCTATCCGTCGCAGGCGCTGGCCTTGCTGGGCTGGTCCTACACCGGCTACTACAACGATCCCACCGGGTTTATCACCGCGCTGAGTTCCCCGCCGGCGGGGGGCTGGAGCCTGGTGATCGTGGCGAACGACCGCAACTCGTCGCTCCAGAACAACTTTGAATCGCTACGGACCTATATGGACGGCAGCCCGAACGCCCGCATGGTGTTCCAGACGTACAAATATGAGACGACCATCCCCACCACGCTGTTCGACCGGCTCGGCATCACCCAGCCGATCACCGAAAGCAGCGATGTGGTCATCCCCGAGACCGTTACGGCGTGGGAGCCAACCGAGTTCATCTTCCGCTGCCCGCTCAGCTTGCCCTCGTCGTTGCGGATGACCGCGCCGCCGTTCCCCGGCTACCAGGACTATGGCGACACCCTGAACGCCAACTCGATTGGCCTGGAGTGGGGCGGCTACACCATTGATCCGACCCCTGGGCAGGCCGGGATCGTCGCCCGCGACGATGGGCGCTCGGTTTCTGCCGGGTTCATCGTCTCGACCTTGACCTACGATGACAACGGCAACGGGAAGGCGGACGGCGTCGACCTGTTCGAGAACCTGATCAAGTATGTGGGCAACCCGCCGATCCCCTGGGGCGATATCCCCTGGCTGACCGAGACACCGCTCAACGGCACGGTCGGGGCGACCAGCCAGTTTAGCGCGACGTTGACCTTTAACGCGACGGGCCTCGCCCCCGGCACCTATGTTGGCTACCTGTTTGGCCTGAGCAACGACCCCAACGCGGTGCGCCACCAGATCCAGGTGACGCTGACGGTCTGTACCGGCTCGTGCGGCGGGGATCTGGAGGTGAGCGACATATTCCTGCACGGCTATGGCAGCTCACGCCCGGTGACCGGTCAGGTGAACCAGGTGCGGGTGACGGTCAAGAACGTGGGGATCGGGCCGATTACCTTCCCGAACAACTACCTGTATGTGGACCTCTACACCGACCCGAACCCGTCGCCGCCCACGTCCAGCACCAGTACCCCGTATTTCGGGGTGATTCCGGGCCAGACCTTGCTGCCGCAGCAAAGTACGGTCGTTGAGATCACCTGGACGCCGCCGACCGCCGGGGACCACCGGCTGTGGGCCTGGGTGAACCGCGAATGCCTGCCGCAGGTGGGTGAGCCGGATTGCACCGGCAGCAACACCGGCAACAATAACCTGCTGGGGCCGGTCTCGGGATGCGTGTTCACCAACGACGGCTACTCCTTCACCGATGCGCCGGCCAACAGCACCTTCTCCCCCTATATCGAGCAGCTCTACTGCGTGGGGGCGATCAGTGGCTATCCCTGCGGTGGGGCGAACGAGCCGTGCCTCGCGCCGACCAACCGGCCTTACTTCCGGGTGGGGAATAACGCCACCCGTGGGCAGTTCACCAAGATCCTGTCGGCGGCCCTGGGGTGGACCGATCCGGCCACCGGCCAGACCTTCCAGGATGTGCCCTCGACCAATACCTTCTACCTCTACATCCAGCGCGCCGCGTCGCGGGGCCTGATCGCGGGGTATGTGTGCGGTGCCAACGCCTTTGAGCCGTGCGTCGGGCCGACCAACCGGCCTTACTTCCGCCCGAACAACAACCTGACCCGCGGCCAGATCAGCAAGGTGGTGGTGCTGGCGAAAGCCTGGATCACGGGCACGCCGACCCCGGTGCCGACCGCGGCACCCTACACCTTCCAGGATGTGCCCCCGACCAACACGTTCTACTCCTATGTGGAGCAAGCCGCCGCGCACAGCGTGATCAGTGGGTACGCCTGCGGGGGGGTGAACGAGCCGTGCGTTCCGCCGACGAATCGGCGTTACTTCCGCCCGAACAACAACGCGACCCGCGGCCAGTTGAGTAAGATCATCGTCGTATCCGCATCCCAACCGTGATCCTCGGCCAGGGCGCGGCGATGGTCGCGCCCTGGCGCGGCGGGGAGCTTGCTCCCCGCCGCGATCCCGCGCTCGCACTAGACGGGCGCGCGGCGGGGACGGCCCGTTGGCGGCGGCCCCCACCGGGGGTGCGCTGTTGCACGGGATTGACAGCGGTGCTATAATGGCGCTACACAGGTGCGGTTGCACGTGTGTTATATTAGCAAGGAGACCTATTCATGAGGCGGAGTGGCAGTCGTACAATACTGCTGTTGGGCGCGGTCGTTGCCATCGCTGTAGCCCTGGTGATATTTTTGCTGATGAACGGCGGGGGCAATGCGAACGCCCAGGCGCAACCCACCCCCACCCCGGTCATCATCAAGGTCGTGGCTCCTAAGTCGGACCTCAAGCAGTTCACGATCCTGACCAACGACAACCTCGGGCTGGTGGATGTGAACGAGAGCAGCGTGCCGACCACGACCCTCCACCTGGTCAACCAGGAGAGCGTGGGCAAGATGGTCCTGCGGGACTACAAGGCCAACGAGCCGGTCGTGACCACCGATCTGCAAGATCCGGGCGTGCCGCAGTTGCTGGATAAGGGCAAACGGGCCTTTGCTGTCGCGGTTCAGGAGATCAACACCTTTAATCAGTCGATCATCGCGAACGATAGCATCGACCTGATTTGGAGCCGTAAGTTCATTATCTCGGCCTACACGGTTCCACCAGGGGGTGGCATCGCCGAGAAGGTCGAGCGCGAAGAGTGGAGCACCAAGACGCTGCTGCAAAACATCAAAGTGCTGCGCGTGGTCTCGCTTCGCACCACGGCAAGCAACGGCACGACCAACGGGGTGAATTCGAGCAGCCAGAGCGGCAACGATCCGTCCAAAGCGGACCAGGCTTTGCAGGCCCAGTTCGCGGCGACCGCCCCGCCGACCATGGTGTTGATCCTCTCGGTGGATGATCAGCAGGCGGAAGTGATCAAATTTGCGCGAGAGAACGGGCTGATGGATGTGGCCTTGCGGGCTACCGGTGATGATGAGCCGGGCACCACCAGCGGCATCACCGATCAAATTCTCGTCAACGACTACAAGGTCGTGATCCCGGAGCTGATCGTTAAATAAGCACACAGGCACGAACCGCAGAAAGGCACGAGGGTAATGGAGCAGAAGATCCGGGTGATGATCGTCGATGACATCCCTGAGACGCGCGATAACTTCGCCAAGTTGGTGATGTTTGAACGCGATATCGAGGTCATTGACACGGCGGGGACCGGCGCGGAAGCGATTGAAAAGGCCCGTCAGTTGCAGCCCGACGTGGTGTTGATGGATATCAACATGCCCGATATGGACGGGCTGCGGGCGACGGAGATCATCAACGCCGAGCTGCCGGGCGTGGCTGTGATTATCATGTCGGTGCAGGGCGAGCAGGACTATTTGCGCCGGGCCATGCTGGCCGGAGCGCGCCAGTTCTTGATCAAACCTTGCACCGGTGATGAGCTGGTGGACAGCATCCGCCAGGTACACCGGCTGGAGTCCAACAAGCGCCGGGTGATGGGCCAGTACCAACTGATCCCCCAGCACGGTGCGCCCAGCGGCGAAGAAGGCAGCGAGCAAGGCCGGATCTTCTGCGTGTTCAGCCCCAAGGGAGGGGTCGGTTGCACCGTGCTGGCGTCGAACCTGGCGGTGGCGCTCAAGCAGAGCACCAACAAGAAGGTGGCGCTGGTCGATGGCAACCTCTTCTTCGGCAATGTGGACGTGATGCTGAACGTGATCAGCAATAAGACGATCAATGATGTGGTGTCGCGCATCGATCATATCGATGAAGAACTGCTGCGCGATGTCATGATTACCCACTCGTCGGGGGTGCGGGTGCTGCTGGCCCCGCCGCAACCGGAATTGGCCGAACTGGTGAACGCCGACCACATGCGGAAGATCCTGCTGGAGCTACGCCGGTTGTTTGATTATGTCATCGTGGATACCTGGCCGACCTTCAATGACGTGGTGCTGACCATGCTCGACCTGGCCGACCGGATCCTGCTGATGATGACGCTGGAACTACCAGCAATCAAGCATGTCAAGCAGTTCCTGGAGATCCAGGAGAAGCTCGGCTATCCCCCTGACAAGGTGCTGCTAGTGCTGAACCGCGCCGATAGCAAGCTGGGGATCAAGACCGACCTGGTGGAAGATAGCCTGCGCAAGAAGGTTTCGGCCAACATCGCCAGTGATGGCCGGGCTGTGACGATGGCGGTGAACCAGGGGGTGCCCCTGGTGATCAGCGCCCGCGATAACCAATTCTCGAAAGATGTCCTGACGCTCGCCAAGCTGTTGACCACGCTCAAGCCGGTCGAAGCGGCTGAGCCAGCGCCCGCACCGGGCAAGAAACCGGAAGCCTCCACCGGGCTGTTCTCGCGCTTCTTGCCCGCCCGGCGTTCGTAGTCTGTTTGCTGCACCCCGGGCTGCCGGGTGCCCCAGTGGGGATCCGGTTGCCGCGCATTTGTATGAGGAAAGGACGACGCTATGTCGCTATTGAAACGCATTGGTGGGACGGAAGGGGTGAACCAGGCCCCTTACATCCCGCAATCCCCGGCCCAGTCGCCGCCTTCGCACTCATCGTCTGCGCCGACCCCCCCCGCACCCACGGCGCCCCATGCGCCCTCGCTGGCGGCACGCGGCGGCGGGACGCAGCAAGAAGAGCTGGTGCGCCGCGCCCCCAGCCAGCCGCAAAAAGACGGCTATATGGACCTGAAAGAACGGGTGCAGACGCAGTTGATCGCGGAACTGGACCCCAAGATGGACCTGTCGAAGATCAACGAAGTGCGTCGCCAGGTGGAAGACATCTTCAACAACATCCTGGAGAGCGGCAATATCATCCTGACGCGCGTCGAACGTGCCCGGCTCTTTGAGGCGGTCTGTTCCGAGATCCTGGGCTTCGGCCCGATTGACCCGCTGCTGAAAGATGACTCCGTTAGTGAAATTATGGTCAACGGGCCGAAGCAGATCTACATTGAGCGCGGCGGCAAGCTGGTCATGACCGATGTGCAGTTCCAGGACAACGAGCACGTGATGCGGATCATCGAGCGCATCGTGTCGCCCCTGGGGCGGCGCATCGATGAGTCCTCACCGTATGTGGACGCCCGCCTGCCGGACGGCTCCCGCGTGAACGCGGTCATCCCGCCCATCGCAGTCTACGGCCCGGTGATCACCATCCGAAAGTTCTCCAAGGACCCGTTCCACGCCGAAGACCTGATCAAGTTCGGCACGCTGACGCCGGAGATGGTGACGTTCCTCAAAGCGTGTGTCGAGGCGCGGCTCAACATTCTCGTGTCGGGCGGCACCGGTTCGGGCAAGACGACCACGCTGAACGTATTGAGCGACTTTATCCCGCCGGACGAACGGATCGTCACCGTCGAGAATGCGGCAGAATTGCAACTGCGGCAAGAACACGTGGTGACGCTGGAATCGCGGGCAGCGAACATTGAAGGACGCGGCGAAATCACGATCCAGATGCTGGTGGTGAACTGCCTCCGGATGCGCCCCGACCGGATTATCGTCGGGGAGTGCCGTGGTGGTGAGGCGCTGGACATGCTCCAGGCGATGAACACCGGTCACGATGGTTCGCTGACCACGCTGCACGCCAACACCCCCCGCGATGCCCTATCCCGCCTCGAAACGATGGTGCTGATGTCGGGGCACGACCTGCCGATCCGGGCCATCCGCGAGCAGATCGCCTCGGCGG
Source organism: Chloroflexia bacterium (assembly GCA_038239755.1). Classification (GTDB taxonomy): domain Bacteria; phylum Chloroflexota; class Chloroflexia; order QHBQ01; family JAICKM01; genus JBBSAN01. The sequence goes on from JBBSEL010000131.1 coordinate 6,745, forward strand.
TCCAGCTCATTCTCCAGCAAACCCGTATGAAAGACGGATCGCGTCGCGTCACCGCCATTTCGGAAGTCCAAGGGATGGAGGGCGACGTTATCGTTATGCAGGATGTGTTCACGTTCGAGCAAACCGGGATCGAGAACGGTAAGATCGTGGGTCGCATGAAGCCGACCGGGATTCGCCCCAAGTTTGTGGAGCGCTTCGAAGCTCAGAACATCTATTTGCCGCCGAACATCTTCGGTATGGCAGAGAAGTTCTTCTAGAAAGTAGGAGGTCGATGTGGGACCTATAATCATCGCAGCGATGGCCGCTCTGGTCATCTTTGCCGGGTTCCTGGTCCTGGACCGGGTGCGCGCCGGAGGTCCCAGCGTCGAGGGCCGCCTGGAGCAGTTTGGCGGACGCAACCGCCCCGAAGCCGTCGAGGCTCCGCGCGAAAAGCAAAAGCTGACCGCACGGGCCGATAAGGTGTTGGGCCGCGGCAAATGGGCACAGACAACGGCGCGCAAGCTGGCCCAGGCCGACCTGAAGCTGACCGTCACCGAGTTTTTGCTGATCAAGATCTTCGTGGTTGCGATTGGCTTTATGTTCGGGCAGTTTCTGGGGCGTGGGGCCGGGGCGCTGTCGATCCTCACGGCGCTGATCTTTGCCGGGGTGGGCTACTTCATTCCCGACTGGTATGTGAAGTTCCGCCAGGGTAAGCGGATGACTGCCTTCAATGATCAGTTGGGTGACACGATCACCTTGCTGGCGAATTCGTTGCGTTCCGGCTATAGCTTTTTGCAGTCGATGGAAATGGTAGCCCG
>JBBSEL010000132.1:0-7527 GCA_038239755.1 Chloroflexia bacterium
AACCGCAACGGGCTAGAGGTGGCCCGCGCCCTCGAAGCCCATCCCGCCGTCGAACGGGTTTACTATCCCGGCCTGCCCTCGCACCCCCAGCACGATCTGGCCCGGCAGCAGATGACCGGCGGCTTCGGCGGGATGCTGGCCTTTGAGCTAAAGGGCGGCTACGACGCAGCCTACCGCGCCATCGGGCGGACCCGCGTCTGCCTGCTGGCAGTGAGCCTGGGCGGGATCGAAACGCTGATCACCCACCCCGCCTCGATGATCCACACCCACCAGACCGACGACGAACGCGCCACCGCCGGGATCTCGCCCGGCCTGATCCGCCTGTCGGTCGGCGTGGAGGATGTGGCTGACATCATCGCGGATCTGGACCAGGCGTTGCGCTAGCCGGAGGAAAAGGCGGCCCGGCCCCCCGCACGATTTGCAGGAGGTCGGGCCGCGGGCGAAGGCGACTTACACCGGTTTAGGGACAATACTGTGCAAATAAGACGGGACGACAACGCAAAGACGCGACGATTCGCCAAGACGCGAAGGGGATCGCTGGGTTCTCTGTGTCCTCTGTGGTGCAGCAAACGGCTTATTGAACAGTATTGGGTTTAGGGATGCAGGTGCGCAGCGAAGAAGTCGGTGATCGCGTTGTAGCAGCGGACGCGGTTGGGGAACTTGAGCACGTCGTGGCCCTCGTCCTCGAACATCAGGTAGTCCACCTCTTTGCCCTCGCCGCGCAGGTGCTCGACCAGTTCCCGCGACTCGATCTCGGTCACGCGGGGGTCGTTCTTGCCCTGGATAACCAGCAGCGGGCAGGTGATCTGCTCGATGTAGGTCTGGGGTGAGCGCTCGATCAGGAAGTCGCGGTCCTTCACCGGGTCGCCAATGGCGATGGCGAAGTAGGCCTTCCAGGTTTCCGGCACGCGCTCCACAAACTTCAGCAGTTCGTAGGGGCCGAACATGTCCACCGCCGCCGCCCACAGGTCGGGGTGGCGGGTGGCCTGGGTCAGGGTCATGTAGCCGCCATAGGAGCGTCCGACCACCCCGGCCCGCTTGGTGTCTACCCGCGAGTCCTGGGGCAGCACTTTGGTCATCGCGTGGACATGGTCCAGCCGGTCGTCTCCCCCCCAGTCATGGTCCACCAGCTTGGTATAGCTGAGGCCGTAGCCGGTGCTGCCCCGCGCATTGGGCACGAAGACGGCAAAGCCGTTGAGCGTCAGGAACTGGATCAGCGGCATGGAGAACCAGGCGAAGTTGGGCCGCTCTTGCCCCTGCGGCCCGCCGTGGATGTAGTAGACCAGCGGGCGCGCTCCCTGGAAGCCCAGCGACGGGGCGGGCAGGTACATCCGCGCCGAGACGCGCTGGCCGTCCCACGAGGTGAACGACGCATCCTCGCCGGGCGAGAGCGCCTCCTGGGGGATGCCCAAGACCTGTTCGCGGGTGTGGCGGGTGACTTGCTGGCGGTCCGCGCCCTCGACGGTGTAGAGTTGGGTGGGCGAGGTGGCGGTGGAGAAGGACAGGCCGAAGCGGTCGCCCTCCTTGTCGTAGCGGATCGATTCCAGCACGCCGTTTACCAGGTCGCCCTCGCCACACAGCACCCGGGCAAAATGCATCGTGCGCTTGGCCTCGTCAAACCGGCCCTCGTAGACCCAGGACGCTCCGTCAATGTTGTATTCGACCCGGTAGTCGGTGTCCTTGAGATGGACCAGGCCGGTCATTTCGCCCGCGCCGGTGTGGACTACGCCGGTGGTGGGAACCGGGTGGACGGTGCCGGGGTCTTCCAGCAGCAGGTAACCCAGGCTGTAGGTGTCTTCAAACAGCGAGGTGATAAAGAGCAGGCCGGTGTCACCGGGGGTGTAGTGGCAGGCGACGATGGAGTTGAGCGGCACCTGCTCGCCCTCGGCGCGGTCCTCCAGCGGCTTGCCATAGAGCAGGCGCGGCGTGTCGCCCCCCGCCCGCCATTCGTAGAGAACTTCGTCGCCCACGGTGTAGCCGTCGGCCACAATGGCCCGGTCGTGGGTGTCGTTGACCCCCATCGGGAACATGCCCCAGCGGCTCTGCCCCAGCTTCGTTAGCGTGCCGGTTTCCAGATTGGCCTGGAAGGTGGTGAACAGTGGCTCGGTGCGCGACTCGGCGTTGAAGTAGGCCAGGTTCGCGTCGGCATCGCAGATCGGGCAGGCCACCCGGTAATTATCCAGCGCGGGGCCGAAGGCCGGTTCGGGAATGCCGCCGGTCAGCGGGATGACCATCGGCTGGTAGACCTCGTCGCCGTTGTGGTCGATCATGATCAGGATCTTCCCCAGCTTGGGATAGACATAGAAGCCGTAGCCGCCAAGCAGTTCGGGGTTTTGCAGGGCGATATGCCCCGGTAGCAACGGCTCTGGCACACTGCCGCCAGGGTCCATCGCATACAGGCTGAGATGGCCGCTCAAATTGCTGAGGAAATAGATCCGGTCGCCGACCAGTTGCGGCGTGAGGAAGAGGCGCGCAGATAGTAACGACTCGATGCGATACATAGGGAGTACGCTCCTTTGTGCAAACAGGTGAAGGCCGTGGGTCAGCCCCGGCCTTTGGGGGGCGCGGGGGCCGGTTTGTGCTGGTGGATCGAGACGGCGTAGGTGCGGAGACCGTGCCAGGGAACCCGATCCCAGGTGGCATAGCGCGCCGTGCGGACCAGGCCCGCCTCTTCGGCCAGGCGGTCGTAGTCGTCCAGCGTCAGGTAGCCGAGGCTCAATTGGAACCCGGCGATCAGCGTGCCGTCAGGGGCCAAATGCCGGGCCATGTTCTGGAGTACGGCCCCTTCGCTGCCGGGGGCGAGGAAGATCATTACGTTCCCGGCCATGAGGACCACATCGAATTGCCGCCCCAGATCGACCGTGGCGAGGTCGGACTGGTGCCATTCCAGGTCAGGAGCTTTGTGGCGGGCGGTCGCCAGCATCTTCGGGTCGATATCCACGCCGACGACGGTGCAACCCCGCCGGGCCAGCTCGATCCCCACCCGCCCGGTGCCGCACCCGGCATCCAACACCGTCTGCGGGCCGAACGATTCGACCAGGTCGGCCTCGCCGTGGATATTCTCCCCCGCCGCCTCGTGAGCCGCATAGGGCGCATCATAGGCTTCGCCCTGGACCGTGCGCCGCTCATCCAGCCAGCGATTCCCGGTGTCCCCCGCATCCGATCCCATACAGGCCTTTCCGCGCCCCCTGGGTCGCGTTATCTTATCATATACCCAGTAGCGACGCGATCGCAAGATGCCCGCGCAGCTATCAGGTTTGTAGCTATCAGTGGTTGGTGGTTGGTGGTTAGTGGTTGGCGATCAGAAACTCACGCATCACGTTTCACGCATCCCTGACCACTGACCACTGACCACTCGTCTACCGCCCCTTGACCAGGCGGTCGAAGAAGGCCAGCATTTGCGCGCCGACCCCGGTGCGGCCCGCCCAGGCCCGGTCGCTGAACAGGTGGTTCTCACCTTTGGGCGAAACGAAGGTGATGTCCTTGCCTGCCGCCTGGAGCAGTTGCACGGTGCGGACGGACCACTCGTAGGGCGTGTTGGTGTCGCCTGTGCCGTGGAACAGCAGCACCGGGGCGTTGACCTGATCGAACCAGGGACCCGCCGAGATGCCACGATAGAACGCCGGGTTGTCTTCGGGGAGGCCGTGCTTGGCCTTGATCAGCGCCGCTTCGGGCCGCCCCCGGCTCCAGCGGTTGAAGTTGTCGGCGTAGTCGGGGCTGGTCGGCGCGAAGAGGACGTAGGCTTTGATCTCGGTCGCAATCGACATGGTTTGCAGGCCGACCTGCCCGCCATTGGAATGGCCCCACAGCCCGATCCGGCTCGCGTCGAGATAGGATAGATCGGATTTTTGCACGGCGGCGAGGAGGTTCAGCATGTCTTCGGTCCAGCCGATGGTGCTGGTGTCCGCCGCCGCTTCGGGGTCGTCATCCGACGCGGCATAGTTGCGGAAGTCGGGGTGGATGGCGACGTAACCGTTACTCGCCAGGAACGGCGACTCGCGCTTCGAGTCCATGCCGGTGCTGTACTCGGCGATGGGGATGTAGCCGTGGGCCATGAGGATCACCGGGAACGGGCCGGTTCCGCTGGGCACATACATCATGCCCGAAATCTGCCGCCCGTCGCTGTGGTAGGTGATGCCGTATTGGGTGTAGGCGGCGGTGCGGGCGTTGGTGCGGACCACTTTGAGGTCGCGCCCGTCGCGTTGCTTCAACCGCAGGGCCGCCAGCGACACCGGGTCGGGGGCCAACTTGGGGTCGGGCTTCAGCGGCGGGGCGCTGCCGTAGATCTGGGCGTAGGCCTGGCTGCCCAGCAGCCCTAGCTGGATCGCGGCGCTGCTCGGCGCGTCGGGGTGCAGTTCCAGCCGGTTACGCTCGAAGTATTGCACCAGATAAAGCTTGCCGTCGCTGGGGTTCTTCTCCTGAAACGCCTCGCTGATCGGGTAGCCATAGACCGGCAGCCCGCCCCGGCTTTGCCAGTAGGTCAGGAACGGTTCGGCCAGATTGTGCCGCGTTTGCGGGAAGAAGCGCCAGTCGGCCCCCGCCGTGGCCGGGCGGAACGGGGCATCGCTGCGCCCAGCGGTCACGCTGCTGCCCAGCAGGCCGAGCAGGACGGTGTTGTTCTCGTGCAACTCGAACCGCGCCCGCTCGGTGTACTGAACGGTGCGCCCGCCCTCGGTCAGTTCGGAGGTCACCGGGTAGCCGAACTGGACCAGCCCGCCGTTCACCCGCCAGTAGAGTAGGAAGCGCCCGCGCAAGCAGTAGCCCGTTTCGACAAAGCACATCGGCGTGCCGGGCAGGGCCGCCGCCGGTTGGGGAGGAGCCGCCGTGCTGGAGAGCGCAGGCCGCGCCGCCAGCCCCGACGGGAGCAGCAGGAGCAGGGCGAGAGTAGAAAGCAGTGTGCGTCGTATCATGAATGGTCCCTTGCTAGGTGTGATTTCGGTCTGGGGCCACGGCAGCCCTTTCCGCCATTATACGCCAAGTGCTACCACGGAGACACGGAGAGTACGGAGATTCGCGGTGCCCTCCGTGTCTCCGTGGTGTAACAAACGGATCATCTCTGTATTCTCGGTGTCTCCGTCGTGTAACAAATTGATGGTATAATAACGGCTGCGGCCCAGCAGAGGGCCAGGAAAGGGGTAACCGAAGAATCCATGAGCAAACGACCATATGATGTGGTGGTGATCGGGGCGGGGATCGTCGGGCTGGCGACGGCACGGGAGTTGTTGGGGCGCTATCCCGGCCTGCGCCTCGTCGTGCTGGAAAAGGACCGCGAGATCGCCGCCGAGCAGACCGGGCACAACAGCGGGGTGATGCACGCCGGGATCTACTATAAAGCCGGGTCGCTGAAGGCCACGCTCTGTACCACCGGGGTGCGCCTGCTGTTCGACTACTGCGAAGAAAAGGGCATCCCGGTGGACCGTTGCGGCAAGGTGATCGTCGCCACCGACGAGGAGGAACTGCCCCGGCTGGACGACCTGTACGCACGCGGGATCGCCAACGGGGTGCCCGGGTTAGAGCGGATCGGGCCGGAGTGCTTGCGCGAACTGGAGCCGCACGCCGCCGGGATCGCCGCCATCTACTCGCCCAACACGGCCATCGTGGATTTCCGCCGCGTGGCCGATGCCTATGCGGACGATGTGCGCGCACGCGGCGGGATCATCGTCACCGAATGCGAAGTGCGCGGCCTACGGGAAACCCCCGAAGGTATCCGCCTGGCAACGGGCCGGGGCGGGTTGCTGACCCGGAGCGTGATCAGTTGCGCGGGTCTCCAGTCGGACCGGGTGGCGGGCATGGCCGGGGCACCACATGACGTGCAAATCGTGCCGTTCCGGGGCGATTATTACGTCTTGCGGCCCGACAAACGCTATCTGTGCCGGGGGCTGATCTACCCGACGCCCGACCCGGCGCTGCCGTTCCTGGGGGTCCACTTCACCAAGCGCCACAACGGCGAGGTTTGGGCCGGGCCGAACGCGGTGCTGGCCTTCGCCCGCCAGGGCTACGGGCGCACCGACATCAACCCCGGCGACCTGGTTGAACTGGCCCGCTTCCCCGGCTTCTGGCGCATGGGCCTCACCTACTGGCGGATCGGCGTAGACGAGATGTACCGCGACTTCGTCAAGGCCGGGTTTGTCAAGGCGCTGCAACGCTACGTGCCGGAACTGGTCAGCGATGACGTGGTGCCCGGCCCCGCCGGGGTGCGGGCGCAGGCGGTGGGCGCCGACGGCAGCCTGGTGGATGACTTCCTGGTCTATGCCACGGCGAACATGGTCCACGTCCGCAACGCCCCCTCGCCCGCCGCCACCTCCTCCCTCGCCATCGCCCGCCTCATCGCCGACCGGGCGGTCGAGTCGTGCGCCGTGTTGCAAACGGCGGCAGCGGCGTGAAACGTGATGTGTGAAACGTGAAACGTGCGGTGTGGTAGAGGGTTATAGGATGTATCTTGCGTACTGCGTATTGCGTATTACGTAGTGCGAGTCCGCAAGATGGGATAATTTCACGTTTCACGTTTCACGTTTCACGCAACTCGCAACTCACAACTCGTTGCTCACTGCTCGCAACTCGCTGCGCGGCCCATGTAACAAAAGCCCACGACCCCGTGTATAGCTCCATAGAACCCACCGGGTGAGCAAGCCTGGAGGGCTGAGACGGGACGGAAGGATGCCCGGCCCCCCCGCCCTGGACGATTTCGAGGATGATGCCCTGGTGCAGCGCACGCTGGACGGCAACCGGGCCGCCTTTGGCGTGCTGGTGGACCGCTACCAGGGGCGGATGCTGGCGATCTGTGCCCAGATCACCGGGGACTATGACCAGGCCCCCGATCTGGCGCAGGAAGCGTTTTTGCGCGCCTATACGAACCTGGCGCGCTATCAACCGGGACGCAGCTTCTTTGCCTGGCTCTACCGGATCGCGGTGAACGGGGCGCTGAACTATCGCAACCGCCGCCCCCCGGCCCCGGTGCGGGGCGAGCCAGGGGCCACGGCCCTGCGGACCGCGCCCGACCCGCAGCCCTCGCCGGAGGCGCTGCTGGAGCAGACCGAACTGGCTGCCGAGGTGCAAGCGGCCATCGCGCAACTGCCGCCCGACTATGCCGCCGTGCTGGCGCTGCGCTACGGAGCCGACCTGGACTATGCCGCCATCGCGGCCACCCTGGAGATCCCGATGGGGACCGTGAAAGTGCGACTTTTTCGGGCGAAAGCCCTGCTGCGGCCTTTGCTGGCGCCGTTATACGAGGAGCAGCGATGAACCGACAACTCGCGGAACATCCGCCCGACGAGCAACTGGTGGCCTGGCGGGATGCGCCGGACGATCTCACTGCCCCGGCCCGGCAACGGCTGGCCGCCCACCTGGCGACCTGCTCCCGCTGTGGGGCACGGCTGGCGGAGTTGGCCGCCGTGGAAACGGGGTTGCAGGCGTGGCGCAGGGCGTGTCCGCAGCCTGCGGCCCTGTTCGCGGCCCAGCTATTGGCCGCGCTGCCGATGGGGTTGTATCCCCGGCTGACCTGGCGGGTTTGGGCGCGGCAACAGGTAG
>JBBSEL010000133.1:0-7506 GCA_038239755.1 Chloroflexia bacterium
CCTTCGGCCTCAACCTGCACATGTACTACGTCGCCCGGCTGATGCCGCTGGTGATCGGGCTGGTCTTCTTCCACAAGCTGTTCAGCGAACGAACCCGCTTCCTGCGTGGCATCCGCTTCGGGCTGCCCGCCTTCGCCGTGGGGGGCATCCTCGCCTTCCTGCCGATGGCCCTCTTCGCCCTCCAGCACACCGCCGACTACATGGGCCGGATCAGCGACGTGTCGGTGTTCAACCCCAGCGCGAACGGCGGCGACCCCCTCGCCTTTCAGCACAGCCTGGAGAAGCACCTGTGGATGTTCAACTGGATGGGCGACGGCAACGCCCGGCACAACCTGCCCGGTGCCCCGATGCTCGACTCGATCATCGGCGCGCTGTTTGTGCTGGGGGTGAGCTATTGCCTGTTGCGGGTGATGCGCTGGCAGTTCTTCTTCCCGCTGGCCTGGTTCGGTGTGGAACTGCTCGGCGGGGTGTTGTCGCTGCCGTTTGAAGCGCCCCAGGCCAACCGCACCGCCGAAAACATGGTGACCACCGTTCTGTTCGCCGGGTTGGTGCTGGGCCTGGGGGCTGAGGCGCTGTTCCGCGCACGCCAGGGCCAACCCACCCCCGAACCTGCCGACGAGGGCCGTGCCGCGCCTGCGTCCCCACCTCCGGCGGTGCTGCGCCCGGTCCCGGTGGGACGGTCGCGCTTGCTCCTGCATGGGGGGCAAGGGCTGGCGGCGCTGCTGATCCTGGTCGTCGTCGCCCGCGTGGGGCAGACCGCCGATGCCCGCTACTTCGGCGACCAGGTGAACAACAGCGGCACCTGGCGCGAGATGTATGTGCCCGAAATGCGGGTCGCCCAGATCATGCAGCAGTACGGCAGCAACTACGACATCTACATCGTGCCGATCTATAACGGGTTGCCCCCGCAGCTTTTCCTGGCCCCCAATAGTCCGCCCCCGCTGGAATACCCCGGCGAGTGGGCGATCCCGCTGGCCGAGCCGATGAATCGCAACATCGCCCTCGTCATCGACCCGCCGACCGCAGGCGACTTCGCCCGGCTGACTCGGCTCTATCCCAAGGCCACGTTCAATATCCTCCGCGCACCGAGCAGCCCGGAGCCGCTCCAGTACACCGCGTTCATCACCAAAGAGGATCTCCAGGCGATCCACGGGGTCCATGCGCGCTTCTTCGCCGCCAACGCCGGGCCGGATGCAGCCCCGTTGAGCGAGCGCGATCTCCCCAGCATCAATCAGGTCTGGGGCAGCGCGCCGCCCGATCCCAAACCGCCGTTCCGCGTGCGCTACGAGGCGACCCTGCGCATCCCGGTCAGCACCCGCTACAGCCTGCAACTGGACGGCACTCCCGCCGGGAGCCAGGTCCAGGTGGACGGCTTCCCGGCAGACACGCCCCGGCTGCTGGGGGCGGGCCTCCATACGCTGCTGGTCGCAGCGACCGTGACGGCGACGAACACGACAACCCGGCTGATGATCGCCCAGGAGGGCGGGCCACCGATTGATGTGTCAGCGGGAATGCTGTTCAAGCCCAGCGTGGAGCCGCACGGCCTGACCGGATCGTACCGCAAAGGTGACACCTTTGACGGCGCGGCAGCCAAGGTGCGGGTCGATCCGGTCTTGTCGTTCTACTTCCACGAGGTGCCGCTAGAGCGCCCCTATACCGCCGAGTGGAAGGGCAAGCTCTTTATCCCGGTAGACGGTACCTATGCCCTCGGCCTGGAGCAGATCAGCCGTTCCAGCCTGCAAATTGACGGGAACGAGGTGCTGGTCAACTCCAACGATAATTCCTACCAGCAAGCCCAACTCCAGTTAACGCGCGGCCTGCACGATATCCGCGTGCGCTTTGAGGACCTGGCGAACTATTCGCACCTCTACCTGACCTGGACCCCGCCGGGGCACGAGCGCAGCATCATCCCCTCCTATTTCTTGTGGCCGGAGATGGCAAGCTACCCCGACCCTGCCGCCGGAGGCACCTGGCCGACGCTGGATGACGCCGATGGGCGCGTGCTGCCGCCCGGCTTCGAGAAGCCCGACAGCACGATCCCGGCTCCGGTGCAAAGCGGCCAACCCCCGGCGCAGAAGCCCACCCCGGAACCACCCGCCGCCCAACCCCCCGGCGGGTCAGAGCAAGCCACCCCGGCAGGCCCTGCCGCCCCGCCGCCCGCCGCGCTCAAGCTACCCGCCACCACGGAGGTGAAATCGACCCTGCAACTGGCGCTGGGGGGCACCGCCGACCCGCGCGGCATGGCGACCGACAGCGCGGGCAATATCTACGTGGTGACCGGGGCGGAAGCCAAAGTACATAAGTTCAGCCCCGCCGGGCAAGAAACGGCCAGTTGGGGGCTGGTGGGTAAAGACGGCACGCCACCGGGCGAACCGTTCAGCATCGCCGTCGAGGGGGAGCAGGTGCTGGTGCTGGACGCGGCGACCGCCGACCTGCTGAGTTCCGATCTGGCGGGCAAGGCCAAACCCCCGGTCCACGCCTGCGAGTGCTTCTTCCCCCGTGGGATGATGGTCGAGCAAGACGGCACGCTGCTGATCGCCGATACCGGCGGGGGGCGGCTGGTGCATATCAACCTGTCCGGCCAGCCGCTGGGCACCATCGGCACCCGTGGCTCTGACCCCGGCCAGTTTGTCGAGCCGACCTCCACCTGGCGGGCCGCCGATGGGTCACTCTATGTGGCCGACGTGGGCAACAGCCGGGTGCAGCACCTCAAAGCCGACGGGCAGTTCCAGACGCAATGGCCGATCGGCCAGAGCATCGCCCGTGACGGTGCCCGCCTGACCGGGGATGGTGCCGGGCACATCTATGTCTCGTTCCCCGCAGAGGCGGTGGTGGTGGTCTACGACGCGGCAGGCAACGCCCTGGCAAGCTGGCAAGACTCCGCCAGCCCCGCCCTGCCGCCAAGCGATCTGCTAGTCACCAACAAGACGCTCCTCGTGGCCTACCCGACCAGCTTGCAGGTGCGCGGCTTCCCGGTGCTGCCGTGACGAGTGCTGAGTGCTGAGTGCTGAGGAACGAGGCGTCAGGGGTCAGGGATCAGGGGGCAGGGATTCAGTAGGCTCTTCCGAGCGGTTGCGGATACTAGCGGCGCAGCGCCATGACCAGAATTACGCAATAAGCAATACCCACGCATCACGCATCACGCCCCGCTCAGCACTCAGCACTCAGCACTCGTCACTCGTTCTGCTTGCCCCACCAGTGCAGCAAGGTGCTGCCGTCGTTGAAGCCCAGCGGGAGGAACGAGCCGAGGAAGAACACCACCAGATTCTCCAGGCAGCCGAACAGGGCCAGTCCAAAGGGCACGCCGCCGCCCCGCTTCAATAGCAGCGCCACCACCCCGATCCCCAGCCCCAACAGCCCGCTGGCTGCCGGACCGCCCAGCGCCCGGCGAATATGGATGGCGGCGGGCAGCGGCGGTTCGTCGGGGTAGACCGACGCACTGAGCAACCCCCAGAACCGCACCCCCTGCATGGGCCAGCCCTGCTGCTGAGCCGCCCAGCCGTGGCCCAACTGGTGCCAGCCCTCGGCCAACCAGTGCAGCGCGACCACCGCCGCGCCCACCCCCAGCGCCCGGTCCGGTGCCACCCCCAGCCGCCGCGCCGCGAGGCTGCCCAGCACCCAGCCCAAGCCAACGCTGACCAGCGCCGAGAGCAGCGCGCTCCAGCGCAGCCCGGCGAACATCCCCAGCCGATACTCCTGCTTCATTGTGCGCTCCTTGTGGCAAGTGGTTTGTGGCTCGTGGCTCATGAAGCGTGGCGCGTGGTTCGTGAAACGTGAAACGTGAACAGGGGGATGGAGGCGTGGGGTGGGGCAGGAGGCGTGGTAAGAGCAAGAGACAGAGGGCCAGGGAAAATACGCCCGCGCCCGCCGGGAGCAGGGTTAGGGGTGCGGACAGATCGTGGAAGGCAGCCGGAGTGGGCCGGGGCGATCTCCCCGCACCCCTAACCCTGCTCCCCGCAAGTGCGGAGGATTCCACCCAACTAGAGCAGTAGGCAGTAGACGGTAGGCAGCACGCAGCAATGAACAATACGCAATACGCAATACGCAATACGTCACGCATCACATATCACGCGCCACGCGCCCTACCCCCGCGGCGCTTCCCACACCGTCTCGTAGCCGTCGCCGCGAATCATGGCAACGAACGTCTCGTGCTCCAGGTGAAAGAGTTCGCGCTGGGCCTGGCGGGTCATCGTCTCGGCCACTTCAGGGCTTAGCCCGTTGCGCACCAGCAGGTCGCTGATCCGGGCTAGAATGCCGTTGTTGGTCAGGCTGCGGATCGACTTGATCCAGGGCAGCATCATAATAAACTCGGGGCGACCAAACTCGGGCCGGGCAGCAGCCACCCAGGCGATGCGTTCGGCGGTCGAACTCACCTGGGGCGCGACCGCGATGAGCGGGCCGATATGCGCGGTGTGGCGCGTGTCTACGACCAACGCCCGCCGCAGCAAGGGGAAAAAGATCGAAAGAATTTCGGCCTCATCAATACTCGCCAGCACTTGCAACAAAAATTGATCGTCGTCCATCCGCGTCTCACCTCATCCAAGGCCGCCCCTGGCGACCAGCTAACATACGCACGGCTCCGGCGAGGGCGCGCCCCCACAGCAGCGCGGTCCGCTATGTCCCAATAGCCAAGCGCATTATACCATAGTCGCCGGGCAAGGAGAAGGGCGGTTCGGGGAACCGCCCTCTCGATCCGCCCCAGGCGGCGCGCTGCCTACGATAGGCCCGTTACTTCTTCGCGCGGCTGCTACTCTTGGCGGGCTTGGTGCTACTCTCGCCGCCAGTGCTGCTTGCGGTGCTAGGAGTACTAGCACTGCTGCTGCTGCCACTGCCGATGCGGAAGATCGCTGTGCCACAAACCGGGCAGACCCCCTTCATGGCGGGTCGTCCGTTTTTCATTGTGACTTCTTGAGCATCTTTAATCTCGCGCTTGGCGCGACATTTTACGCAATACGCTTCTGCTGCCATTCAATTCACCTCCTCTCTTCTTTGAGCTGATCGCTGAATGGGGGGAGCGGGCCAGACACGCTCCAGGAATTAACCTTGTAAGTCTTCGGCCCCGTTCGCTGCCAGGATATTCCGCACCGAGGGGCGGGTCACACGGTCGGCGCGCACGGTCAACAGTACGCCCCCTTCGGCCACCCGCCCGGCATAGGTGCGGGCGTGTTCTTCGGGCACCCCGGCATCCAGCAGCGCGCCGAGCAGCCCGCCGCCGATGGTCCCGGCGACCAGCCCGATCAACGCCCCGGCAATCGGCCCGGCAGCCACGATGGGGCCGATACCGGGGATCGCCAGCGCGGCCAACCCGGTGAGCAGCCCGGTCAGGCCCCCGGCCAGCGCCCCGCTACGCGCCGTCACATGGGTCACCGGCACATCGGTCGTGTCCACGGCCATCGCTGCCGTGTCGGGGGCGGGTGCGCTGGTTTGGGCCGCGCCTTCGTCCGCGCCGGTGTGGTAGTCGGCATCCGAGTCCACGAAATCGCTGTAGATTTCGGGATCGGCAGATGCCTCGATCCGTGGGATCGTGCCTTCGTCGCGGCTGAGTCCGGCGCGGGGTGTTCCGGCTATCTCGTCGGTGGGCGTGTCGGTCTGGTCGGCCACGGTCGCGGGCAGGTCTTCGTCGTTGGGCAGTTCGTCGGCGCTACGGCGGACTGTGTCCTCGCCCGCCGGGGTCACTTCGGCCACCCCCGCCGGTTCGGTGCCCGCGTCGCCTTGCCGGGCCACCAGGGCGATAGCGTCGGGGGCGATCCCGATCTCGCGCAATTGCTGCACGGCAAGTTGCGCGTGGTCGAGCGAGGGGAAAATGGCGCTGATCGTGATCGCCGGGCCGGGGTCCTGCGTGCCCATGCCGGTGCCCGCGCCGCTCATGATGTCGTCACGCTCCGGTTCGGCCCGCCCGAACTCGCGGTTTTCGTAATTGCCCGGATCGTGGTAGGTCAGGCCCGTCGCGCTCTCGGCCCGCTCGATAGCGTTGGCGTTCGCCTCGGCCTTCGCGTCCATCCGCGCATCTACCGCGTCCAACACCCCCGCCTGCCCGATCAGGCTGTCATACGAATGGGGCGACTCCATGTACTCCAGCGGGGTCACCTCACTGGTGCCCGAAAAGTTGGGCCGTCCGCCTTCTTCCATGCTCGCCGGGTGGACGTTCTCCTCGGCGTCTTCATAGGGGGAGACTAACCCCGCCGCCTCGGCCTGGGCCGTGTCCACCCCGGCCCCGCTCCGCTGCCACGCCTCTTCGGCATCTTCACGCTCGGCCAGCAGTTCGGCGGTGGTCGTGGGTGCCCCTGCCGCCTCGGCGCTGGTGCCGTGGAGAGTCGGGTTCGACTCGCCCGGCACGGCGTTGATCGAGTGGATCACGCCCTGGGGCACTTCGATATGCGGGAGGTGCGGCGTGCCGATGACCGGGTTGGGGCTGTCCGGTCCCTCGCCGCCTGCCGCCGCGCCGCCGGGATCGCCGGGGGCCGGGGTGCCGGTGGTGGGCACCAGCGGGGTGTCTACCGCGCCGGGGGTGTCGGCCAGCGCCGGGGGGATCTGGCTCGCCAGGATCGGCCCGGCCTCTGGATTCGCCATCGCGGGATCGGCGGGGCTATCCACCGGGGATGGGTTGGGGATGACCACTATCCGGTCGGGGGCGGGAGCGGCTACCGGGCCGGTCCCCATATCATCGGGATCATGCGTCGCCATTACGTTTCCTCCTCTACGCCGTCGATGCCCGGCAGCGGTGCCGGTGCTCCCTTACGCAAACGTGCCAGGCAGGGCCGTTGTTATGCCTGAGCACGGCTGCTAGGGGATGGCCGGGCGGCAAACACGCCCGGCAGGCAAGGCTAGAGCCAGAATCGTGCCTGCGTGTGCGTAGAGTTGTATATGAGACGCATTATATGTCAAGTAGGGACGATAGCGCAATAGGTTTTGTGCCTGAGTTTGCAGATTGACGAGGCAAATCAGGCCAAAACCACCGCTTCGGCCTCGATTTCGACCAACATGGCCGGATCGACCAGCCAGGCGACCCCCACCAGCGCGTTCGTCGGGCGGGTCGCGCCGAACGTTTCACCCAGCGCGCTGCCCACTTCGGGCCAGTGTTCGTGCCCCACGACGTAGATCCGCAGACGCACCACCTGCTCCAGCGTGGCCCCCACCTGGGCCAGGGCGCGGGCGATATTCGCCAGCACCTGCTGTGTCTGTCGGTAGGGATCGCCGGGGGCGACGATGCTGCCATCTGGCCCCGTCGCCGTCGTGCCCGACACCCAGACCGAGGAACCGATCCGCACCAGCCGCGAATAGCCCACCCGCGCCTCGAACGGCGTGCCCGACCCAACCAAGGTGCGCCCGTCGCGCTCGGTGATCTCGTAGTGATACCCTTCGGTCGGCAAATCCATCGCCATCCTCCTATAATTTCCCCACCACCGAGGCCACAGAGCGCACAGAGATCTCTGTGTTCTCCGTGTCTCCGTGGCGCAAGCTAACGTCGTGTCTCGGTCGGTACCGGTTGGGGAACTTCGGTGACAG
>JBBSEL010000134.1:0-7506 GCA_038239755.1 Chloroflexia bacterium
CCGTGCGGGCCGTCGCGTTGACATTCTTCCCAGATATTCACGCGCCGTACACAGGAATATACCGCCTTCGCTACCCACCGGCGGTATGCTATAAGTAGTACAAGAGCGGCCTGGCGCGGGAGATCGGCCTCCTGTGACCGGCACCGCCCGCGCAGAAGGAGAAACGCAATGGATCAGCACGAACACGAACGATTCTCCATTGTCCTGTTTTCAGGCACGGTGGACAAGATCATGGCGGCCACGACCCTGGTCACGGGGGCGGCGGCGATGGGCAAGGAAGTGAACCTGTTCCTGACCTTCTGGGGCCTGATGGCCTTCCGCAAAGGCGATTGGAAGACCAATCTGCGCTTCAGCAAGGACTTTGAAGATTACGCCGGCCCCGCGATGGAGATGATGAAGGTCCACAACGTCCCGCCCTGGATGACGACCCTGCAAAACGCGATGGAGATCGGCACCGTCCACATCAAGGCGTGCAGCATGACGATGGAGTTGTTCGGGATGAAGTTGACCGACTTCGAGCCGGTGGTCAGCGAAGTGACCGGCGTCGCGGCGTTCATCGAGGAGTCTGAGGGCGGCACCACCCTGTTCATCTAGACCCGGGGCGATACCCGGTAGGAGGTTGACGAGATATGGAAGGGATTACGATTACCCGTGAGGCGGATGTACGCGGGAGCTTTTGCCCTGGCCCGTTGCTGGAACTCATCCGCCTGGTGAAGATCTCGCAGGTGGGCGATGTGCTGGCGGTGCTTTCGAGCGACGAGGGTAGCAAGAAGGATATTCCGGTCTGGCTCGCCAAAGCCCGGCATGAGCTGGTGGCCGTTGAGCCCGTGGATCAGGCCACCCGCTTTGTCTGCCGGAAGCTCCGCTAGGTGGGCGGCAGCCCGGACTCCCCGAAAGGTGTCCAGGCCGCCGCGCCCCCCGCGGGCGCAAGTGGTGAAGGAGTAGCTACATGAAACGGATCGTTGTGCTGGGCGGTGGGATCGGCGGCACGCTGGCCGCCAACCTGCTGGCGAAGAAGCTGCGGCCCGATGAAGCCGAAGTGCGGGTCGTCAGCGCCAGCAGCCGCCATTTGTATCAGCCCGGCTGGCTCTACGTGCCGTTCGGGCGGCAGGATCCGCTGACCCTCAGCCGGCCCGTGCGGAGCCTGCTCAATGACCATGTGCAGTTGCAGATTGGGACGGTGACGGCGCTCGATACGGCCCGGCAGGAGATCACCCTGGCCGACGGCCAGACGGTGGCCTATGACTATCTGATCATCGCCACCGGCTCCCACCTCGCGCCCGAGGAGGTGCCCGGCCTGGCGGCGGGTGGTCATCATTTCTATAGCGAAGAGGCGGCAATGCGCCTGCACGCCGCGCTGGAAGAGTTCCAGGGCGGACGCATCGTGGTCGGCGTGGGCGGCCTGCCTTACAAGTGCCCAGTCGCCCCGTTGGAGTTCACCTTCCTGCTGGAAGAGTATCTGACCCAGCGCAAGCTGCGCGCCAAGACCGAACTCATCTATACATTCCCCATAGGTCGCGTGTTCACCATCGAGAGCGTGGCCGAGGTCGCCCAGCGCTTGCTGGAAGAGCGCGGCGTCCAGATCGAAACCTTCTTCAATCTGGAAGAGGTTCTGCCCGAGCAGAAACTGGCCCGTAGCATGGAAGGCACCGACCTGGCCTATGACCTGCTGGTGATGGTGCCGCCGCATCATGGGGCACCCTTCTTAGTGGGCCACGCCATCGCCGACCCGCAGGGCTGGGTGCAGACCGACCGGGCCAGCCTCCAGGTGCAAGGGACGGCGAATGCCTGGGCGCTGGGCGACACGACCAACCTGCCCATCAGCAAGGCGGGCAGCACCGCCCACTTCGAGGCTCCGATTATCGTGGAGCAGATCGTCGCCCAGGTGCAGGGCCGGGCCGCCGACCAGAAAGAGGCGGTCTACGCGGGCCATGTGATGTGCTTCCTGGAGGCGGGCTACGGCAAGGCCAGCCTGCTCGACTTCGATTACCAGCGGCCGCCCCGGGTGGCCGAGCCGACCCATATCGTCCACTGGCAGAAGATGGCTTTCAACAAAGCGTACTGGTATCTCGTCCCCACAGGCGTGCTGTAGCGACGCGCCCCCACCGGAGGAACCCGCGATGGAACGGAACGACAAATTTTGGTTGCCGCTCGATGGGTCGGAATTGGCCGAGACGGCCCTGCCCCATGCTGTGATGCTGGCCCACACCACCAGCAGCGCGCTGACCCTGCTCCGCGCCGTGCCGCTGCCGGTGATGGCCGCGCCGCTGCTGGCCGCCGTGCCCGTTGACACTCTGGCTTTTGAAATGTAGGAAGCCGCGGAAGAGGGTGCCCGGTCCTACCTGGCTGTGCAGTCCGGGCGGCTGGAAGCTCCCGACCTGAAGGTCCAGGTGTCGGTGATCGAGGGCGATGCTGCCACCGCTATCGTCGGCTGGGCCGACCGGGATCCGCCGCAGCGGATGATCGCCATGGCGACCCATGGCCGCAGCGGGCTGGGTCGCTGGGTGCTGGGTCGCGTGGCCGAGAAAGTCTTGCAGGCCGGGCCGGGCCGCTCTTGCTGGGGCGGGCCGAAGCTGGTGCGCCCCCGCACCCGATCCCAGCCCGCCCCTACCGGACCATCGTCGTCCCACTCGACGGCTCGCGGCTGGCCGAGCCAGCGCTGGACCAAGCCGTGCCGCTGGTGGCATACACCGGGGCTACGCTGCGGCTGGTGGGCATCGTGCCCGACCCCAACGCCCCCGGCGAGAGCGACGACCTCTGGCTGCCCATCACGCACGACGAGGCCGTGGAGGTGATGACCGGCTACCTGACCGAAACGGCTCACCGCCTGCCGTCCACCTGCGGCCCCATCGAAACGCACATCGCCTACGGCCAGCCCGCTGCGGGTATTCTCGACTTCAGTGAGGAGGTCGCCGCCGATTTGATCGTCATGTCCACCCACGGGCGGAGCGGGCTGCCATACTTCTGGTGGGGCAGCGTGGCCCTGAAAGTGGGGCAGCGCGCGCGCGGCCCGGGTCTACTGATCCGCGCCTGATGCGAGCCAGGGCAACAAGGGAACGGCGACGCGCCGACCCGGTGCGTCGCCGTTCTGTTGCTAATTTAGCCCCGGCATTACCCATTGCTGCTGCTGCTGGCTGCCGGAGCGTCCCCCGTAGGCTCTCCGCCGGGCAGGGTCAGCAGGACCCGCGTTCCGGCCCCCAGGTGGCTGTCCAGCGCGATCTGGCCGTGCTGCGCCTCGATCAGCCCCCTTGCCAGCGCCAGGCCCAGTCCGGCCCCGCCGCCGCCCGCAGCACGGGCGGTATCGGCGCGGTAGAACCGCTCAAAGATGTAGGGCAGATGCTCCGGCGCGATGCCGGAGCCAGTATCGGCCACGCTGATCTGCACGGTGCGTCCGTGCGGCTGCGCCGTCAGGCGGATGGTGCCGCCGGGCGGGGTGTGGCGCAGGGCATTGTCCAGTAAGATCAACAGCACCTGGCGCAGGCGGGTTGGGTCGCCGCGCACCGTGCCGGACGCGGCGGCCACTTCCACCTGGACGCCGTGCTCACCCGCCAGCCGCCCGACCTGGCGGGCGACCTCGGTCAGCAGCGGCGCCAGGGCAATCGTCTGCCGCTCCAGCGCCAGGCGGCCCGCGTCAAGGCGCGAGAGCACCAGCAGATCCTCCACCAACCGGCTCATGTAATCGGTCTCATGCAGCACATCGTCGAGCAAGGCCCGGCCATCGGCGTCGGTGGCGGGCAGGCTGCGCTGGGCGACCTCCGCGCTGGCACGCAAGAGCGTCAAGGGGGCGCGCAGTTCGTGGCTGGCGTTCGCCACAAACGCCTGCTGCCGCGCCCAGGCGGCCTGGGCCGGGCGCAAGGCCCGCCCGGCCAGCCACCAGCTACCGATGCCCAGCAAGACGGCGCTCGTCGCCCCCAGCCCCATCAGCGCCAACGAAAGCTGGCGCAACACTCGGTCCTGGTCGTCCAGGGTGCGGCCCAGTTGCAGCAGGGCCGGGTTGCTCCCGGCGGGCAAGCGAGAGGTCAGCAGCCGCGCCTGCCCGCCCCCCGCCCGGGTGACCGTGCGCCAATCGGTGCCGTGGGTCAAGGCCGTCGTTGCCGCCTGGACATCCGGGGCCAGCGGCAGGGCAGCAGGCACGGCGGAGCCACTGAGTTGGCCGCTGGCAGTCAGGGGCAGGACGAAAATGGCCGCCAGCTCTCCGTCGTATGACTCTTCGGCATTTCCCTGTTCGCCGCTATCCAGTGGGGGCGCACCGCTCCCGGTGCCCTCCTGGCTCGCACCATCTTCCTGGGTCACGCTCGGCGCGGGCGTAGCGATGCCGGGAAAGAGTTGCCCCCGGTTGGCATACCAGCTCCGATCCGCCGCCGCCAGCTCTGGGGACACCGGTGCGCCCAGGCGCACGAATTCGTGGGCCATCCGATGCTGCAAGGCCAGGTCGGTCGTGGTCTGAAAATAGGAGTCCACCAGCCGATAGGTGCCTGCGCCGACCAGGACGATCAGCGCCCCGGCAGCCAGCAGGTAGAGCAGCGACAGGCGCAGGCGCAGCCCGCTAAACATCTGCTGCCTCCAACTTGTAGCCCACCCCGCGCACCGTCTGGATCGGGTCGGCCCGCCCCGGCACGTTCAGCTTGCGCCGCAAATAGGAAATATAGACATCCACCATTGTCGCCTGCACGTCGCTCTCGTAGGACCAGACGTAGTCCAGGATCTGCTGCCGGGTGAGGACCCGCCCCGGATGGCGCAGCAGGCATTCCAGCAGGTTCCATTCGGTGCTGGTCAGGTCGAGCGGCTGGTCGCCGCGCCGGGCGACGTGGGCGCGCTGGTCCAGCACCAGGCTACCGACCCGAATCTCGCCGGGGTCACTGCTGGGCGGAGTGAAGCGGCGGCTCAGGGCGCGCACCCGCGCCAGTAGTTCGTCGAACGCAAACGGCTTGACCAGGTAATCGTCGGCCCCGCTATCCAGGCCCGCGACCCGGTCTTCCAACTGCCCCCGCGCGGTGAGTAAGAGCAGCGCGACCGGCTGGCGCGCCGCCCGCACCGCGCGGCAGATCGCCGGCCCATCGCGCCCCGGCAACATCCAGTCCACAATCGCCACCGCATGGGTGCCGGTCAGGGCCAGGTCCAGGCCCGTATCGCCGTCGTGGGCCAGGTCCACCGCGTAGTGCTCTTCGCGCAAGACCCGCGCAATCAGTTGTGCCAGCCGTTGATCATCTTCGATCACGAGAACCCGCATCGCTGCCTCCTCTACAATAAGCATAGTATAACAACATTGGAAAAAGATTGGAAAATCGGTGGGGTCTTCCAAGCCGCTTTTAAGCCGGAGGCGCTATCATGGACAGTGACGCAGGATCGGCCTGCCAGTTCCCTGGACACAAGGAGGTAATTTTCCATGACCCAACGATCTGCCCTGCTCATCACCGCCGGTCTGACCACATTTGTCCTGATCGTGCTGGGCGGCCTGGGTGCGTACCTGGCCCAACCCCCGGCCGCGCCCGCACCCGCACCCGCAGCAGCTACGGATGCGGCCCCGCCCAATTCTGGCAGCGCCGACCCGGTTGCAACTCAGGCCGCCGTCTACCAACAGGCGCTCCAGGATGCGCGGACGCAATTGGACGAGGCCAACCGCCGCTTGGCCGCAGCCAATGCGCAACTGCGCCTGGCGCAGACCCCGACAGCCCCACCCCCGCCCGTCGCGTCCACGGCAGCCCCCGCCGCGCCGACCGATGCGGTCTCCGCGCCGGCGGCGGCACAGGCAGCTCTGGCCCTGGCTCCCGGGGCAACGTTGACCAGCCGACCTGAAGTGGTCAGCTACCGGGGCACCGCGGCCTATGAGGTGCGGCTTGACCGGGGCACGGTCTACGTAGACGCCGGCAGCGGGCAGATCCTCTACAACGGCGTCGCCCCGGCCGTCCAGGCCCCGGCTCCGGTTGCCGGGCAGGCACCCACAGGCTATGACCAAGAAAACGACGCGGGCGGCGGGGACAATTGAGCGCCACGTTCTAGCGGCCCTACCCCCAGATTTCAGGAGGAAATAGAAACAATGGCTCACTCGCATCCTACCAAACGCCCCGGCGGGAACACCCGCAACGTGAAGCTGCTGCTGACGGCGGCGTCCTTGACCGCCACACTCGGCGGCTGGGCGGTCCTCGCCGCTGATCCGCCGCCCGCTCCGCTTCCGCCCGCGCCGCTGGCTGTTGCCCTGCCCGCGCCGACGCAGGCCCCGACGTTGGAACCCTGGCCGACGCTGGTGCCGCTCCTCAGCGTGGATAACAGTGTGCAGGCGGGGCCGCCCGCGCCAGTGGTCCAGGTGGCCGCCCCGGCCCCCACTCCATCGTTGCGCGTGGTGACGGCTCCGCCGGTCGTGGCCCCGCCGGTCGTGATCCCGCGCCCTGCCGCCATCGCCCGCACGCGCTCGTCGCGCTAAGGGCTTGTATGCAGGTAGCTACCTGCACTATTAGCCCCTGGCCCCGCCCCGTGCAGGAAAAGAAGAAAACAAATGAAAATTATTTCATAATTTTCATTTGTTTTCTTTCACCCAGCTTCGCGTAGGATCGGCTCAGGCTCCGCTTATGTGGCAGGTTATTTACAAACCGGCTCTAACAGGAGTGACTTGCAAAACAATGACCGCACATGTAACAGACAAACCGCCTAGCGAGGAGGCCCCATCTAGCTCCAGGTACGCCTTGCTCTTGCTGCTGGGCGCGGCGGTGGTCGGAGCCGGGGTCGCCATCGCCGTGCTGCCCGCCTGGGTACCCGCCCTGCGGACTTCGCTGACCGGCGGCGAGCCGAAAGCCTATTGGTATCTGGCCCGCGCCAGCGCCCTGGTCGCCTACAGTTTGATCTGGCTGGCGATGGCGCTGGGGCTGACCATCAGCAACAAGCTGGCCCGGGTCTGGCCCGGCGGCCCCACCGCGTTCGACCTGCACCAGCACACCAGCCTGTTGGGCCTGGCCTGCGGCCTCTTCCACGGCCTGATCCTACTCGGCGATCATTACATCGGCTACATCCTGCCCCAGGTGCTGCTGCCCTTCGCCGCCGCGGGCTACCGGCCCGTCTGGGTCGGGCTGGGGCAGTCGGCCCTCTACGGCCTCGCTGTGGTGGGCTTGAGCTTCTATGTGCGGCGGCGCATCGGCAATCGCGCCTGGCGGCTGATCCATTTTCTCAGCTTCGCCGTCTTCGCCCTGGCCCTGGCCCACGGCCTGACCAGCGGCACCGACAGCGCGGCCCTCTGGGCGCAGGCGCTCTACCTCTTTACCGGCGGCAGCCTGCTCTTCCTGACCATGTATCGCGTCCTTGCCCGCCGCCTGAAGCCGGGGCCAACCGCCCGTATTTCCGGCCCAACAACCCCGCGACGCGGGGGCAGATGAGCAGAATTGCCGTTGGTGCCTTCTTCCCCGGCTGCATCACGCTAACGCAGCGGAGTGCTTATACGACTTCTGTTGTTTGTTATGTAGAGTCGTTTAACGGTTTGTCGTGTCTCGGAAAAGCGTACCGCCCCTAGAAGTCTCC
>JBBSEL010000135.1:0-7503 GCA_038239755.1 Chloroflexia bacterium
GGTCGCCACTACACCGACGGAAGGGATTGCCCTGATGGTGTGATCTGATGGTGAAATCGCGCCAGGGGTAGGAGGCGCTACAACACCGCCGCCGCCAGCCAGCCCAGGGAGGTGAGGAGGGCGGCGGCTTCGATCAGGCCGGACATGGGGGTGAGGGCCGAGACCCCCCTCTGGCGGTAGAGGAGGAGGGCGGCGAGGAGCAGGGCGACGGTGAGGGAAAGAACCGGGGCGAGGATCGGCCAGCGGACGGGGTAACCGAGGGCGAGCAGGGCCGCTAGGATCTGCCCGGTTGCCAGGGCGGCCCAGCAGAGGGCGGCGGTGCGGGATCGCCCCAGGTGGTGGGCCAGGCCGCGCACTCCGGCGGCAGTGTCGCTCTCCAGGTCGGGCAGGGTGTCGGCCAGGTGGAGCGCGACCACGAGGACAGCGGTCAGCACGGCGCAGGGGAGGGCCGGGCCGGTCAGGGGCGCGCCCACGCCCGCCGCCGCCCACAGGGGCAGCACACCGAAGCCGAGCATGAACGGCAGGGGGCTGGCCCAGGTGCGCTTCAACCCGGCGTCGTAGGCCAGCCCAGCTCCCAAGCCCAGCGTGGTGAAGGCCAGGACGGCCCCACCGAGCGGCAGCGCCAGGGCCAGGGTGCCCACCGCGCCGAGGACGGCCAGACTGCCTACCGTGGGGCGGCGAATGACCCCCGCCGGGATGGGCTTGGTCGGCTGGGCGAGCTGGTCCGTCGGCGCGTCAAAGTAGTCGTTGGCGAGCGAGATGGTGAACTGGGCCAGGAGTTGGGTGGCCAGTAGCAGCGCCAGTGTCCCCCCGCCGGGCAAGCCGTGGGCCAGGATGGCGATGTAGACGGCGAACGCGGCGGTGGTCAGGACGCTGGGGCCAAAATGGAGCAGTTGGAGATAAGGTTTCATCGGGCGGGCCTGCCCCGGTGCCCCTGCCCGCGCCCGCCCGTCTTATACTGCATGATCGCCTGGATCGAGGGCGGTGGCGACGGCGGTTTCGGGCGAGAGTGCCCGCCCGGCCATGTAGGCCGCCGTGTACGCCTCTTCGCCCAGCCCGGCCCGCACGGCGGCGGTGACCTGATCATAGCGGAAATAGGCCGGGGGGGCGATGGCTGCCAGCGCGTCGCGCAGTGCGTCGGTGGCCCCGAAGAGCCGCGCCGCCTGAGTGGGGTGGTCCAGTGCGGCCACGGCCACGGCCAGCCCGGCCAGCGCCTCGTAGCTGCCCCACTTGTCACTCAGTGCGGCGAAGTGGGCCAGCCCCTCGCGGTAGAACGCTTCTGCCTCCTCGTACTCGCCCCCCGCTGCCGCGACCAGCCCCAGGTTAGTATAGGACGTGGCGATGCCCCAGGGGTTGCCCAGGTCGCTGTAGAGGCCCAGGCGTTCTGCGGCCAGGGTCATCGCGTCGTCCAGGCGGTTCTGGCCGAGCAGGGCGGGGATCAGATTGGTGATCGCCAGGCCGATGTTCCAGCGGTTCTCGTAGCGGCGGAAGATCGCCAGGCTCTCTTCGGCCAGGGCCACGGCGCGGGGCACATCGTTTTGGTAGAGCGCGGCCCCGCTCAGGCTGGTCAGCGAAAAGGCGACGCTTTCCAGATCGCCCAGCCCCCGCGCCAGGCTGATGCTTTCGGCAAACCGCTCCCCGGCATCGTGCCAATCGCCCTGGAAGCAGGCCAGCACCCCCGCGCCGTTCAGCGCCCAGGGCCGCAGGGGCACCAGTTCGGGCGGGTTGGCATTGAGCACCACCTCCAGCCAGCGGCGGCCCTCGCTGAAATGGCCGTGGAAGAACCAGAAGAGGGTCAGCGCCCGGCCAAAGCGCAGCGCCGTCTCATAGTCGGCGCTCGCCACCGCCCAGGCCAGGGCAGCCCGCAGGTTATCATGCTCGCGTTCCAGCTGATCCAGCCAGCGCGGCTGGTCGGGGCCGTGCATCTGGTGGTCGGCGGTCTCGGCAAACTGGCGGAAGGTGTGGGCGTGCCGCCCGCGCACCGCCCCCTCCTCACCGTGGGCGGCCAGTTGCTCCAGGCCGTAAGCCCGGATCGTTTCCAGCATCCGGTAGCGGGCCGCCCCGTCGTGTTCCTCGGCCACCACCAGCGACTTGTCTACCAGCGCCTTGAGCAGGCCGAGTACGTCGGGGGCAGCCAGATCGCCGCCCGCGCCGACCTCTTCGGCGGCGGCCAGGGTCCAGCCCCCGGCGAACACGGCCAGGCGGGCGAACAGCGTCTTTTCCGGCGCGGCCAGCAGGTCATAGCTCCACTCGATGGCGGCACGCAGGGTTTGCTGGCGGGGCAGGGCGTCACGGCCCCCATCGGTCAGCAGGCGGAAGCGGTCGTCCAGGTGGGCGGCGATCTGTTCGACGCTCAATACGCGCAGGCAGGCAGCGGCCAGTTCCAGCGCCAACGGCATCCCGTCCAGGCGCTGGCAAATCTGGGCGACCGGCCCGGCGTTGTCGGCGGTGAGGGCGAAGTGCGGGTGGCCGAGCCGTGCCCGCTCGATAAAGAGGCGAGCCGCTTCGTACTCGGCCAGGGCGGCGGGGGGCGGCACCTGCGCCGGGTCGGGCATCGTCAGGGGCGGCACGCGCCAGGCCACCTCGCCGCGCACCCGCAACGGCTCGCGGCTGGTCGCCAGGACGTGGAGGCCCGGTGCGGCCCCCAGCAGGCGGGTGACCAGCGCCGCGCACGCCGCCACCAGGTGCTCACAGTTATCGAGAATGAGCAGCGTTTCGCGCCGCCCCAGGTACTCGGCGACGGTGTCTAGCAGAGGGGTCGCCCCTTGCTCGCGCACCCCCAGCGCGGCGGCCACCGCCTGAGGCACCAGCGCCGGGTCTTGCAGCGCGTCTAGCGCGACCAACCACACCCCCTGGGGAAATCGCGCCGCCTCGCCCGCCGCCACCTGCCCGGCCAGGCGGGTCTTGCCGATGCCACCGGGGCCGGTCAGGGTGATCAGGCGGTGGGTCTTCAACAGGTCGCGCACGGCGGCGATTTCGTCGGTGCGGCCCACGAAGCTACTGATCGCGGCGGGCAGGTTGCCGGGCGGGGGTGGGCTATCCGGGCCGGGGTGCGGGGTGGGGGCGGCGGGCGGCTTCCAGGGTTGGCCCGCCGCCACGGCCAAATCGCGCCCCGCGCCCGGCTTGCGTGCTTCCAGCAGAGCGCACAACCGCTCAAAGTTGGCCCCGGCGGGCAGGGTCGGGTCCGCGCCCCGCGTCCACGAGTCCACGGCGTAATGGGTGACCCCCAGGTGCTGGGCCAGCTCTTTGTGGGTGATCCCCAGGTCGTGCAGAATGTCGGCCAGCCGGGCCGCAAACCGGGTCGCCCGTGCCGCCCGCAGTTCGTCAAACTGAAAACGTCTGCGCTGCATAGATCCCGGCCTCTCCTTGTGCGTTTCGCTGCCTGTATCGCGCCCCGGTGGTTGCGCCCTCGTTTAGAGAGTAGCCTATCCGGGCGTGTCTGTCAATACGAAGGCGGAGTGCGGAGGGATCAGGGAATGGGGCTTTCACCCACAACTGGTCAGGGGGCTAGACCCCCAAAGCCGAGTAGGAGCCGGTGTAGATAGTGGATGACACCATCGAGGTCATCGGGGGAAATGTTCGCACCGCCGTGGCGGGCCACGGTCACGGTCTTCGTTTGCCCATTCAGCGTATAGGTGACGCTATCGTAGAAGTCATCCCCCCACTTGCGGCTTGGATCGTCATAGAGATCCTTGAGGTCGAAGAAGTGGATCTCGGTAAAGCTGGCCTGTAGCTCCACCAGGCGTTCTGGCAGCAGCCCCGGTGTTATCACTTTATCATTTACACGAACCCCGCCCGTGAGACCGATCTCCAGCACATCATGGCGGCCTGCAAGTCCACCTTCTTGCTCATAGCGAACCACCCGTTCCCCGACCATCGAGCTAGGACCCGGTGTGCGTGGGTGAAACGTGGCCGGCATGAGCGGGGCCACATCACAGGCGCTCGCTAATATCCCGATGATGATCAGGACTCTCCCGATTAGCGCTCGATGTTTCAACATATCTTTTCGCCCTCTGGCTTTAGGAGGATCACCCGACTCCATCACGCCTCACGCATCACGGAGCCTGCGCCAGCCGGATCCATTGCGGCGGGGCTGCCGGGTCGCTGGTGAACTCGGCCAGGGGGACCAGGGTACGGTCGGCCTCGTGGAGTTCGTAGACGCGGGTGGGGGCACCGCTGCCGGTGTCGGCCCCCTGGACCAGCAGGCGGGGCGGGCCGTTCATGTCCAGCGCCAGGGGCTGCCAGACGATCCGCTGCGGCGCGTCGCCCAGCCCGGTCAAGGCGACCTGGGCGCGGGTTTTGCCGCCCGGATCGAGGATGGTCAATTGCAGGGGGCTGGCGACGGCCAGCCGGGCCGCGTCGCCGCCGCTGTTGTTCCAGACGGCGCGTACCGCCCCGGTGCCGCCCAGGCCGGTATCGGCCACCGTGCCGGGGTGTTCCCGGTCGGCGATCCGCAGGCGGTTGTCGGCGGCGCTGAAGGCGAGGTAGCGCGCCCCCTGCGCCCACAGCGGCGAGATCGCGCCCGTGCCGCTGACGGTGGTGTCGGTCAGCAGCGCGGTGGCCTGGAGGTCGCTCGACCCGCCGCCGGGGACGATGAACAACCCGTGGCCCGGCAGGCGATAGGCCAGCCAGCGTTGCCCGCCAGGGTCGGGGCCGCTCCAACTGGCCGGACCGGCCTGGCCGGGGGCGACTTCGCTGGGGTCGCTGTTGTGCTTGGCCGGCCCCACCTGCCAGGTGCCATCGATGCCGTTCTGCGCCGTGAACGCCTGGAAAGCCAGCGTGTTCGCGTCGGTCCAGGTCAGGTCAATCGGCGGGATCGCTTGGCGGTTGTTCGGCAGCGTCCGCCCATCGATCAGCAAGACCGGGTCGGCCTGGGGTTGATCGTTTTGCAGCGTCACCGCCTTGATCACGGCATCATAGCCCGCGCCCGTGCCCAGTTGCGGGGCTTCCAAAAAGGCGACATAGCGGCGCGTGGGTGCCCAGACCGGGCCGAGGATGAGGCCGTCGGCGCTGCGGGCCAGTCGGATCGGGCGGATCGGCGGCGCGTCCTGGGGCGGGAGCGCGGCCTGGGCTATTAGCAGATCGGTGCCGCGATCCCCCGCCGGGCTGTTGGCCGCCACGTAGGCCAGTAGGCGGCTGTCGGGTGAGAAGGCGAGGCTGCCTGCGGCGGCCTGGGCGATAGGCCGGGCCGTGGCTGGCCCGCCCGGTGGGTAGATGTTGCCCGCGATCGGGAAGCGCCGCCCACTCTGGCCGTTGACCAGCCACAGGCCGCCGGTCAAGAGGTCGGTGGTCGTGACCGGGACCGTCGGCGTGCCGAGGTTGCCCCGACCGGCGAGGAGGAAGCCGATCCAGTTGTAATTGGGTGATACCTGAAAGGCTGTCACCGGCCCCCCATCGCCCATCTCTGGCCCGGCCAGGGTGCGCGGTCCCGTCGCGCTCAGGCTGCGGAAGCGCAGGTTGGTGTTGTCCAGGTAGACCAGGCCCACGTTGGGCGGTGGCCCGGTGGGGGTGGGGGTGTCGGGCACGCCGGTCGCCGTGGGGGGCACGACCGCCGTGGGGGAAGCCGGGGGCGTGCTGTCGCACGCGGCCAGTACCAGCAGGCTCAACAGGGCTAGCAGCCGGGTTATGCGATAGGGGTATGGGTAGTGATTGCTCATCATGTCAGCCGGAACCCGATACGTGGCCGCCGGGTTCGCACTTGATCCTTTCCGGGGGACGGGCGCAGGCCGCTGTCTCTCGCGGGGGCATACGCCTTTTATAGCTCACTGTAGCGCATCGGCGCGGCGGTTGTCAACCGCTGCTGCCCCGGCGATTCGTTCATAACCCTCGCTGCACCATGTAGGATCTGGCTCCGCCCCTTGCTGGGGGGTCGCCCCAGGCATCGGGGACGCCCGCGCATCAATGGACAGCGCCATATCCTACAACGGGCACATGGCTTATGCATTCTCGTGTGCTGGGGAAGAATCTGGATCATTCGCCGCAGGGCGTACATGAATGAATCCTCTTGAATACCTGTCGTCCCGCCGCTTGCCTCTTTGCCGCCCTCCCCTAAATATGCTACAATGGCCTGCATACTTTCTTTACCGAGATGCCCGCCGCGCGGTTCAACACACTCTGTAGCTCAAAGGAGAGACTTCATGACGACTACCATCCGCGAAGAGTCCAGCGCCACCCCGCTCGAAATTCCCGGACCCAAAGCTGCCGCCCTGGTCGCCCGCGATGATCAGGTCATCTCCCCTTCCTATACCCGCTCCTACCCGCTGGTCATCGATCATGGGTTGGGCAGCGAAGTGTGGGATGTGGACGGCAACCGCTTTATTGACTTCACCGCCGGGGTCGCTGTGCTGGCGACCGGCCACGCCCACCCCGAAGTGGTCAAGGCGGTGCAAGATCAGGCCGCCCTGTATATGCACATGGCCGGGACGGACTTCTACCAGCCGGTGCAGGTGGAATTGGCCGAGGCCCTCTGCCGGATCACCCCCGGCGATTACGACAAGCAGGTCTTTTTCACCAACAGCGGCACCGAGTCGAACGAAGCGGCGATGAAACTGTGCCACTACTACACCGGGCGGCCCTGCTTCATCAGCTTCCTGGGCGCGTTCCACGGGCGGACCTACGGCAGCATGTCGCTCTCCAGCAGCAAGTCGCTGCACCGCACCCACTACCAGCCCCTCGTGGCGGGCATCTACCATGCCCCCTTCCCCAATCCCTACCGCTCCCCCTTCCCCAACGTGCCGACCGAACGCCTGGGCCGCGCCTGCGTGGACTACATCGAGCAGACGATCATGCAGCAGTTGGTGAAGCCCACCGACATCGCCGGGATCTTTGTCGAGTCGATCCAGGGCGAGGGCGGCTATGTCATCCCGCCCCCCGACTTCTACCCGGCCTTGCGGGCGCTGTGCGACAAGTATGATATTCCGATGGTGGTGGACGAGGTGCAGTCGGGCATGGGCCGCACCGGTAAGATGTGGGCAATCGAGCACTGGGGCGTGGTTCCCGATGTGATCACCATCGCCAAGGGCATCGCCGGGGGCCTGCCACTGGGCGCGATTGTCGCCCCCAAGCGGATGATGACCTGGCCGAGTGGGGCGCACGCCAACACCTTTGGCGGCAATCCGGTCGCCTGTGCCGCCGCCAACGCCACGATCCGCCTGCTCGAAAACGGCGTGATGGACAACGCCCGTGAGGTGGGCGCGCACATGCTGGACCGGATGCAGACCTGGCCCGACCGCTTCCCCTTTATCGGGGATGTGCGCGGCAAGGGTCTGATGATCGGCTTCGACTTGGTCGAGGACCGGGCCACCCGCGCCCCGGCGCACGACCTGCGCGAACGCATCGTCGACACGGCCTTCCACCAGGGCCTGCTCTTGCTCGGCGCGGGCGTCGGCGGCATCCGCTTCTGCCCGCCGCTGGTGCTGACTCAGGAACTGGCCGACGAGGGGATGAGCATCATCGAGCGCATCTTCGCCCAGGAAGCCTAGGCACTCTGCGCCGCCGCAAAAC
>JBBSEL010000136.1:0-7475 GCA_038239755.1 Chloroflexia bacterium
CGAACTCAGCACCGCGCCGGAGACCGACGCGACGGCGACCCCTCCTGGCAGTGAAAGCTCGCTGGTGGGCGAAGAAGACCTGCCCGCTTGGCTGCGCGCCTTGCAGCCCGAAGCGGCGCCCCCACCCGTGCCGTCCCCGGTGCCGCCCATCGGGCCGACGCCGGTCCCGGCCACCGGGGCCGAGCAACTGCCCGAATGGCTCCAGGCGCTCAGCGTCAGCACGCCGGTCGAGGAGGAAGCGCCCGTCGAAGAGGCGGCCACCATTGCCGACGCCATCCGCACCGCTACCCCGGCGCGGGTGGTGCGGGCGCGGCCCCCGCGCGCCGGAGCGGTTGAAACGTTTACCCGGCTGCTCAACCCGCCCGCCCCGGTGGTCACCCCCCGGCCTGTGCGGACGCGCCAGGAACGGGTGATGGCCTGGTTGTTCCCCGACCGGCTGGTCTACGCCATCCTCTTGCTCGCCGTGGTCGCCATGTGGGCCATCCTACGCAGCCCGGTCATCGCCCCCAACCCGGACCTGACCGCGCCCACCGACGATGCCCGCGCCTTCCACGCGCTGATCGCCCCCACCGGGGTGATCACGCCGGGCCGCAGCGGCGGCAGCCCCGGTGGCTTGGCCGCACCCCGCCCCCTCGGCGCGGTCGCCCAAGGGCAAGTGACCGGCACGATCACCAGCACCGCCGTTCTCTCGCCCGCGCTGATCGTCTTTGACTGGGATGCCAGCCGCTACGGCGAGATGCACGAACTGAGCCGGGCCGTCGTCCGCGATCTGGTGACCAGTGGCCGCCCGTTCGTCAGTGTGAGCCTCCTCCCGCAAGGCCCCGGCTTTGCCGACCAGGTGGTAGGCGAGGTCGGCAGCGACCCCGAATTCCACACCGATTTGTTGAACCCGGCGACGGCGGGCGGCCTATACGGGACGCGGTACGTCAACCTAGGGTGGCGACCCGGCAACGAAGCCGCCATCCACGCGCTGGTCAGCGATCCGAACGGGATTCAGAATGCGCGGGGGAGCGGGGTGAACTATGATTATCGCTACTCGCACCTGCTGAGCGAAAACCTGAATCCTTTGACCCAGAACGCACCGAGCCTCAACCAGTACGGGGCGGTCATCTTGCTGGTCAGCGACGAAAATGATCTGCGTCTGTGGATGGAGCAACTCGCCACCCAGACGACGGTGCCGGTAGTGGCGGCGGTGCCCGCCAGTTTGCGCGCCGGAGTCGCTCCCTATCTTGACAAGGCGCTGGCCGGGCTGACCACGGCACGGCTGCGTGGCGCGGTGTTCGGCGTCCAGGGCGCGGGCCAGTTGGAGCAATTGCGCCTGGGCACCCGCCTGATCAGCAGCGCCGAACAAATCCGCCAGGGCCGCTGGCTCCACACCGAATCGGTTGCCCTGCTGGTCGTCGCCGCCCTGCTCCTGCTCGGCTTCTTCGCCGGTATCTACCGCTGGGCCAACCGGCCACGGCGGTGACGGGTGATTAGTGATTAGTGGTTAGTGGTTGGTAACGAGTGCTGAGTGCTGAGTGAGCAGGGTACGCATCACGTTTCACGTTTCACGATCTGAGTAACAGCGAACGAGGTTAAGGTTGACTGGAGACGTAATCGGCGGCATACTGGCCGCAGTGCTGACGGTGATGGTGTTTAGCTACCTGCTGGGGGCGAATCCGCTCTACCGGCTGGCGCAACACCTGTTCGTCGGCGTCTCGCTAGGCTACGCCGGGGTGGTGCTGCTGACCACGGTGCTGCTGCCGCGCCTGACGCAGTTCGGGGGTAACCTGGTGGGCGGCAGCGTGAGCATGGGCATCCCCCTCTTGCTGGGGGTGTTGTTTCTGGGGCGGCTGTTCCGGCCCAACTTCGCCCTGGCGACCCCGGCGCTGGCCGTCGTCACCGTCGTCGCGGCGGGATTAGCCCTGGGCGGCGCACTGGCCGGGACACTGCTGCCACAGATGGCTGCGACGATGCTCGCGCTGAACCCGGCACAGGTGGGCGTGTTCGGCGCGCTGAACAACGCGATCATCATTATCGGCGTTGTGGTCAGCCTCTATTATTTCAGCTTTGGCGTGCGCGCCGATGGGCGGCGCGGGCCGCTAGGCACGTTCGCGGCAGGCGCGGGCCGCTGGCTCATTCTCGCCACCCTCGGAGTCGTGCTCGGCACGCTCACCGTCTCGTTCGTCGCCGCCCTGATCGACCGGGTGCGCTTCTTGTTCGATTTAGCCGGATTATGACGAGGGGTTAGGGGTTAGGGGTTAGTGGTTAGCAAGGTAAGTCACTAACCCCTAACCCCTAACTACTAACCACTGGTACAACTATGAACGAAAGCACCGACCAATCTACGCCGATCCAGTCGATCCTGGTGGTGGACTGTGGGACGCTTCATACGCGGGCTGTGTTGCTCGATGTGGTGGAAGAAGAGTACCGCTTTGTCGGCGGGGCAACGGCATCCACCACCACCGAGCCGCCGTTTGCCGACATCACCATCGGCGTCTACAACGCGATTGCCGAACTGGAAGCGACCACCGGGCGGCGGCTGGTCGAAGAGGGGCACATTGTCACCCCCCAGCACACCGACGGCCACGGTGTGGACGTGTTCCTGGCGACGTGCAGCGCCGCGCCCGCGCTCCGGCTGGTCATTGCGGGTCTCACCCGCGATTACAGCATCGGCACCGCCCGGCTAGCCATCGAGCGCACCTATACCCACCTGCTCGACGTGATCAGCGTGGACGATCCGCCGCCCGTCAGCGCCACGGCGGGTGCCCGCGAGGGAGCCTGGCGCGACATGCAGGTGGATAAGCTGCTGGCGCTCAGTCCCGATGCGGTGGTGCTGGTCGGGGGGGTGGAAGGCGGGCCGCTGGGCGGGCTGCTGCGCCTGGCCGATGTGCTGGTTCGCACGGTGACCGAAGTGCGCCGCCGCGAAGAACGGGCCGCGCTGATCGGCGGCACGGTCAGCCCGCCGCCGCTGGTGGTCTATGCCGGGAACAGCGCCGCCGTCCCACGCTTGCAGACGGCGCTGGGCGACAACGCCGAACTGATTACCGTCGCCAATACACAGCCGGAACTGGACACCCCGCGCCCCGCCGATCTGCACACCACGCTGCTCGATCTGTACCAGCACCATATGCTGCCGAGCCTGCCCGGCTTCGCCGCCCTGGACAGCGCGGGCAAAGCACCGGTGCAGCCGACGGCGGGGGCGATAGAACTGGTCACCCGCTATGTCAGCGCCCAGTATCGCCGCGAAGTGCTGACCGCCGACGTGGGCGCGGCCACCACCTCGTTGATCCGGGCCGGGGGCGCGAACACCGACCAGAGCAGCATGGTCCTGCGCGGCGACTATGGCCTGGCGACCGGGCTGGCGAACCTGCTGGCCGATGTGGGACCGGCGGCGGTGTTGCGCTGGCTGCCCTTCCCTTACACCGCCGAGGAGCTGACCAACTGGGCGCTGAACAAAGTGCTGCGCCCGCGCGGCCTGCCGCAAACCTCCCGCGACCTGGCAATTGAACACGCCTTCGCCCGTGAGGCGTTGCGGGCCATGCTCGCCCGGCTGAAAGCTCAGCCCGGCCTGGCGGTCGATAACTTTGATCTGCTGATCGGGACGGGCGGGCTGCTGGCGAACGTGCCCCGCGTGGGGCAGGCCGCACTCCTGCTGCTCGACGCGCTGGAGCCGACCGGCGAGGGCGTCGGCTCGTTTGAACTGGCGCTCGACAGCACGCTGCTCCTCTCGGCCATCGGGGCGCTGGCCCCCGTCGCCCCCGGCGCGGCGGCCTATGTGTTCGACCGCGATTGCCTGCTCTGGCTGGGCACCTGCATCGTGCCGCTGGGTGCCCCCTCATCCGCCGCCCGGCGCAACGGCAAGAAGGCCGACACCGCCCCGGCGACCACCGCCAGCGGCGAACCCCTGGCCGTCGAGGTGACGGTGGAATACGCGGGCGGCGCGGGCAACCTGAAGATCGAAGTACCCTACGGCGGCATCGAGGTCATCCCCCTGCGGCCCGAACAACGCGCCTCGCTGACGGTGCGCCCTGGCCCTGGCTTCCGCATCGGCACTGGCGAGCCGGGCAAGATGGTCCAAACCGGCGCGGGCGAAGAGGTGAAGGGCGGGCTGATCGGGCTGATCGTGGATGCGCGGGGCCGTCCGCTCACCCTGCCCACCGACGAGGGAGCGCGAATCGAGCGCCTGCTGACCTGGGGCCGTGCCCTGCGCGCCATCGGCACCCGCGAGACGTTCACCACGGCGGCTCCCGGCGAGGCCCCTGCCGAGGCCCCGGTTCCGGCACCCGGCCTGCTGGGCTTCCCCAGCACCATGCCTTCGGGGTCCCCGGCGATGATGTTCCCGACCCCGCTGTCGAGCGGCTCCGACCCCGATCCCAACAACGAAGATCTGCCCCCCGCGCCCCGCCTGGGCAGCGAGGAGATGTATACCCCGATCCTGCCCAACTCGCCCTTCGCCCCGCGCCGTCGCGGCACCGCCCCGCTCCAGCTGCCGCCGGACATGGTCGCGCCGGAACCCGCGCCGGACGAGGAGCAGCAGTGAGCAGTGAGTGGTTAGTGGTTAGTGGTTAGTGGTTAGTGGTTGGTGCCGAGGGATCAGGGATCAGGAATCAGAACGACGCTTCACGTTTCACGTTTCGCGGCCAAAGGAGACCACCCGTTCATGTGCTATGACGACAACGCCCGGCCCCCCGATCCACCGGGAGCCACCGGCACCGCCAGGGGCGAAGACCTGGTGCTGACCAGCGCCGACGGCACCCCGTTTGCCGCCTTTGCCGCCCACCCGGAGGGGCCAAGCACCGGCGCGCAGCTCGTGATCTACCCCGACGTGCGCGGCCTATACCAATTCTATAAAGAGCTGGCTTTGCGCTTTGCCGAGGTGGGCATCACCGCCATCGCCATCGACTATTTCGGGCGGACTGCCGGGCTGACCGGGCGCGACGAATCCTTTGAGTTCATGCCCCATGTCGGACAGTTGACCCTGGAGAACATCGCCGCCGACACCCACGCCGCGCTGGCCTACCTGCGCCAGGGGAGCGGGGCCGGGCAACCGACCTTCATCACCGGCTTCTGCATCGGCGGCACCCTCACCATCTACAGCGGCACTGACCCCAGCTTTGGGCTGGCCGGGATCATCCCCTTCTACTCCGGCTTCCGGCGAGCGATGGACCCGGCGCGGGGCACCGCGCTGGATGTTGCGGGCGAAGTGAAGGTGCCCTTGCTGGGCCTCTATGGGGGGGCCGACCAGGGCATCCCGGTCGAACAGGTCCAGGAACTCGATGCCAAGCTGACCGCCGCCCAGATCGAGCACGAAGTGGTCATCTACCCCGACGCGACGCACAGCTTCTTCGACCGCCGCGCCCCCGAGTTCGCCGCCGCCTCCGCCGATGCCTGGGGCCGCGTCCTCGGCTTCATCGACGCCCATACGGCGGCGTAATGGCGCGTGGTTCGTGGTTCGTGGCTCGTGTTTGGTCGTTGAGGCAAGCCGCTACCCACGCAGCAACTGTGTATATCGACTTAGCCCAGACCCGCTATTATTACACACCGATAACCCGCTACGAGCCACGAGCCACGAGCCACGAACCACGAGGCACCGCCCATGAGCCTGTATTATCCCACCCCTGAAGCCCCAATTGCCGCCAGCGTGCTGGTGCGGAAAGAGCGGCGCTTGCCGGTGGCGGGCGACGTGCTGGTGCGCGTGGGCAGCAGGGTGGAGCCGGATGACACGGTGGCCCAGGCGCTGTTACCCGACCCGCCGATCACGCTGAACCTGGCCCAACTGTTGGGGACGCGCCCCAAGGGGCTGACCAAGCGGCTG
This sequence comes from Chloroflexia bacterium, assembly GCA_038239755.1. Taxonomy (GTDB): domain Bacteria; phylum Chloroflexota; class Chloroflexia; order QHBQ01; family JAICKM01; genus JBBSAN01. Next base: position 5,801 of record JBBSEL010000136.1, read on the forward strand.
GCGAAGCCGATCGGGGCCAATCTGGATGCGGGCGACGTGATCATCAGCCGGCGACAGGGCTTGCGTTCCCAGCAGGTGAAAAGCCCGGTAGCCGGGACGCTCCGGTCCTACGACGAGTCCACCGGCGAGGCGATCATCCAGCCCGGCGGGACCATGTTCAGACTGCCCGCCCACCTGCGCGGCCTGATCACCGAGCAGATCCCTTATCGCGGCGTGTTCATCGAGACCCCCGCCGCCGTGGTGCGCGGCATCCTGGGCATTGGCGGCGAACAACACGGCGTGCTCAAGGTCGCGGTGTCGGACGAGAACGAAGAACTGCTGCCCGACCAGATCGACCCGCGCCTGACTTATGCCGTGGTGCTGGGCGGCAGCACCACCACCGCCGCTGCGCTGCAAAAGGCCATCGAAAACGGTGTGCGGGCGATCATCATCGGCAGCATCATGGAGGCCGAACTGCGCGCCTTCCTCGGCTATCTCGACGGCCTGCACGGCTGGGAGATGGGCCGCACCGGCTGGATGTTCCCCCCGCCGGTGCCCGCCGCCGTGCTGCCCCCGCCGCCCAAGCTGACCCTGATCATCACCGAAGGCTTTGGCCGCGTGCCGATGACCCGCCGCGCCTTTGAACTGTTGGCCGCCTATGACAGCCAGGAAGTGGCCGTGGACGGCACCACCCGCCTGCGCAACGGCCTGGCCCGCCCCGAAGTGATCGTGCCCCTGGGCCGCACCACCACCGTGCGCCCGGCCAGCAAGATCGCCGCCCCGGTGGTGGTTGGCTCGACCGTCCGCCTGCTCGACCCGAAGCACCTCGGCACAGTGACCAAGGTGATCGCCCTGGCCCAGGGCCGCCAGCAAGTGGACTCGGGCCTCAACGTGCCCGCCGCCCAGGTCACCCTACCCGACGGTGGAGGCCGCCTCTGGTCCCCGCTGGTCAACCTGGAAGTGCTGGAGTGAGCGACGAGCGACGAGTGCTGAGTGCTGAGTGCTGAGCGATGAGTAATGAGCGATGAGGAGGGGCGAGCCGAGGGGCTGGCCCTTCTGTTTTGGGTAGGGCATATGAGCGACGAGCAAGAAGCAGAGATAACGCCGATCATTTCGCGGGCAGTGGTTGCAGCAGTCCTCAGGCACTGGCAAGCGGGAGAGTGGAGCGCGGAACAAGTGCATACATGGGCGGAAGATCGCTTTGGACAAGTGGACGTTGATGATTGGGAAGGGGCCGAGGAGCAATCGGTTGCCAATGAAGTGCTGGCCGCGCTCGACATGCTGGATATGCACCTGATCCTGCCCGAAGATATCCCGATCTACCTGCACTTTCTCCAGACACCCGCCGGACAATTCGCGGCAGGGTATCAGACCGTGCAAGATGCGCTGGAGCAGATTGATTATAGGGCACGGCAGCAAGCGCTGCAAGCGATTCCGTTGTATGCGCCGTTTTGCCGCTAGCTTTTGTAGGCGGTGAAGGTGATCAGTAGGAGGTAGCTCCGCCCATAGATGGGCGGGTCACTCCAACAGCGAGGGATCGCCCGACCGTCTATGGGTGGAGCCATATCCTCAGGACTGTTGCAAAGTCCGTTGAACCCTGGAACGTGACACCACTGCTGGTGTAGTGGCGACCGGCAGGTCGCTTGCTGGGGCGTCTGACCCGTTTGGGCACATCCCGACCAGCGACCTGCCGGTC
>JBBSEL010000137.1:0-7469 GCA_038239755.1 Chloroflexia bacterium
CTGGGTTGTTATGTGATCCTTACCCTTAGATGAGAACGCAACTGAGATCTCAGCTATACCTGCCTCCTCTCTTCTCCTGCGCTCTACACGAGTTTTGCTAGCGGATGTCCAATAGTGTTTTTTCGCACAACCGCCGACCAAATTAGGGATCTGGTAATCGGCGCTACGTACCCGTGCCTAGATCGCCTTCCCTGCTCCGTCTGGACTCCGGTCCGCTGGATTCCCGTACCCGCCAAGCCGCTCAAGGATCAAGAGATCGCGAGCTTGGGTTTGCGAGTCCACCTGGCCGTTTCGTTACAACCGGGCAGGCGTCTCTCGCACGCTGCCCCAAGGTCTCGCATTTTCATCAGCATCTGACCAACCTCAATTACTGGTGGTGTTATGTTGCTTTCTAATGACATGATCATTATTTGCTATTTACGAATCATCATGCTATAATCTTGTCGAGTATCCCAATCACGTCTTTCTTTCATAGTGCCCCGCGCACAGTTGTTGCACAACTCCCTAATACCCATGAAAAATCAGGCCAATCCTATTTCCGCCACGATGGTGAGCCAGTATCTCCACCTCGCGGAGTGCGCGCGCTACTGGTGGCTACGGCGCCATCCCGCAGAGCGGCACGGATTAATAGCCCAGTTTCATGAGCTTGGGGTGGAGGAGCAGCCGCTGACCCCATTGCTGCGGACGGCAGGACAGGCGTTCGAGGAGGCGGTACTGCGGAGCGTACCCCGTCCGCACCGTGATTTGCACCATCAGGACGCAACCGCCACGGGGCAGGTGTTGGCGGCCTTACGCCCCGGCATGAGTTGTGTGCTATTGCAGCCGGAAGTGGCTGGAGTGCTGGGACAACAGCCCTGTGTGGGACGAGCCGATCTGGTGCGGGCCACGCGGCGGGTCGACGGTGCGATCGACCTGCTGGTCGCCGATGTGAAGCGGTCCAAACGGGCGCGGGTTGAGCATCGGTTGCAGGTCGCCGTTTACGTGCGCCTGTTGCAAATTATGCTGGCCGAGCGCGGCTTGCCGTCGGGCACGTTGACCGGGGCTATCCTGACGCGGGGGGACGGTGGGGCGGTGCCACCGTTGGATGATCCGGTAGGGCAGTTTGATCTGGAACCCTATTTGCTGGCGGTGGCGCAGTTACTGGAAAGTGAGGACGCGGATCTAGCGCGTATAGAGCAGCTGCCGTTCGCCGATCTGCCTTATAGCCTGGGCTATAAGTGCGATGGATGCCCGTTCAATCCCCTATGCATGGCCGAGAGCGCGGCGCGGCAGGATGTGGCGCTGGTGCCTTTTATCCAGCCCGCCCAAGTGCAAGCACTGCGGGCCGCCGGAGTAAGAACCCTGCCGCACCTGGCCCACCTGTTGGACGGGCCGCCAACCAGCGGGGTGCGTGTCGGGGCGGGTGTGGTTGGGCCAGCGCTGGCCCGTCTGGTGCAGGGCGCGCAAGCCGTGGCCCAACGGTTCGATCCCCAGGTGGCGGCGTCCGCATATATGCGCGATGCGCTGCCCAGCCAACTCCCTGCGGACGAGACGAACCCGGATCTGGTCAAAATCTTCCTCGACGCTCAGCATGACTTTATCGAGGATCGGCTTTATTTACTCGGGGCGCTGGTGGTTGGGCCGGGCGGCACGGTGCCGGTGGTGCGTATGAGCACTGGCCCGCCGGATGATGCGGCGGAGGCCGCGCTACTGGCCGAGTTTGTGCCCACGGTACTCGCCAGTGTGGGCCAGGTGGCTCGGGATCCAGCGGTTGTGCCAGTGCATTTGTATGTCTACGACAGTTACGATCAGAAAGTGTGGCTGGATGCCCTGGCGCGCCACCTGGACACCTTGAGTGGGCTGCCGGCCTTCTTTGATTTGTTGACGGCCAGCCCGGCGTTAGGCCAACCGCTGGTGGGTATCCTGGCTACCGAACTGCGCGAACGGCGCAATCTGGGGCTAACCTGCCCCAATCTGTACAGTGTTGCCCGCCGCCTGGGTTTTCGCTGGCAGACCGAGCGCGACAACTTCGCCCGCCACTTCTATTTGCGCGTCTTCGACGGGCAGCAGCAGCGTGCCGATGGCGTGCGGGTGGAGAGCGCCAGCCGCTTCGGGTCGACGATACCCCTGGAGTATGTTTACGCCGCCTGGCGCAAGCTGCCCGATGATCCCTCCGGACAGGACGGGATCAATCACTATAATCGCTGCTGGCCGGAACACCTCCTCCGCTTTCAAGAGCATCGTCTGCGCGCTCTGGCTCATATCGAAGGCGCGCTAGGCGGTAAGAACGCTGCCCTGGTCAAAACGCCGCTGCCGCCAGCTATCCCGAACGATTCCGCGGCGCTGCCCACGCTGGCCCGCGCCCTGGAAGAGTTCTTGTTCATCGAACACTACAGCGCCTTGCAAGAACACCTGGCGCTCTATACGCTACCTATCGGGCGGCGGGTGGCAAGTGGCCGAGCATTGCTGGCCGAGTGCTGCGATGCGCCTGCCGAGGGTGCGGCCCCACGCGTCCACCTGCGCCTGCTGCCTGCCGCCGAGATCGAGGAGGTCGCCCCCCCACTCATGCGGATCAAAGAGGGCGATTGGTTGGTACTGAACCCGGCAGACGAGGAGCATACACCCTGGCAGCTTGCGCATGGTCGTCTCGCCATCGTCACGGCGCTGGTGGAAGACACCGTGGATCTGCAACTGCTGACGTTGAGCGACTACGGGAGCCGCTTCAAGTACAGCCACGCCGCGACCTTGCTGCCCACCCCCGGTGAACGGTACACCCTGGACGAAATGCCCGATAACCTGAACTTTGACAAGTACCTGGCCGCGTTGCAACACAGCGAGAGCAACGTCTTTTTCAACTGGTTGTTAAACCCGCCCATATCTCTGAGGCCGAGTGCGACGCAGGCAGTCAGCCGGGGGCACCGTCTATTAGAGAGGGTGCGTAGCCTCCAGCCCAGGCATCAACCCACAGCGGCACAGGCGCGTGTCATTGCCGAGCGGGCCGCCGCCCCGCTACTATGTGTGCAGGGGCCGCCCGGTACCGGGAAGACCGATACATTGGGCTGGGCCGTGCTGGCCCGCCTGTTCGCCCGCGATGCGCGTCCCCTGCGGGTGGCGGTCTGTGCGCGCACACACAAGGCGGTTGGGTTGGTGCTCGATAGCATTGCGACCAAGCTCAAGTTATTAGCCAGCAGCCGCGAGGGGCAGGCGCTCGGCCACTGCACGATCTACAAAGTGGGCGGTGACCGGGATGAGATGCTGTCCAGCGGGGTGCGCCACCTGAACCCGCAGCGGGATGGCGGCTTGATCCTGGAGGCATGGGCGCGCCCCCTGGTGGTGCTAGGCGGCACACCCGGTGGCCTGCTCACATTGATCAAGGCGCAGGGGGGTGGCGAGGTCGATTGGAGTGAGAAGTGCTTCGATCTAGTGGTGATCGATGAGGCTAGCCAGATGAGTCTGCCCGAAGCGGTGCTGGCCGGAGCATTCTTGCGGCCCGACGGCCAGATGATTGTCGTCGGCGACCACCGGCAACTGCCGCCCATCCTCGCCCACCCGTGGGCACGGGCGCGCGGGCGATCAGTACAAACCTTTCAGCCTCACCGCTCCGTCTTCGAAAGTTTGCTGGCACTGGATGTGCCGGTGGAGCGGCTGGACGAGAGTTTTCGGCTGCATCGCACTCAGGCGACCTTCCTGGCCGATCACATTTATGCCCACGACGGGTTTACCTTCTATTCCCGGCAGACCCGCCTGCTGGGTGCCCTACCGCCGGGGGCCGATGCCTATGTCGCCGCAGCGCTGGATCCGATGTATCCCATCGTGGTGATTGAACATACCGAAGATCACTCCCAGCAGGTGAACTCCCTGGAACAGGCGCTGGCGGCCCCCTTGATCACCGCCTGCTGTGACCAACTGGGATTAGACCCCATCAACGGGATCGGCGTGGTAGTACCGCACCGCGCGCAAAAAGCAGCCGTGCGGCGGCAGTTTCCAGCGCTGGCCGCCGCCGACGCTATCGATACGGTGGAGCGGTTTCAGGGCGGCGAACGCGATGTCATTATTGTGTTAGCCACCGCCTCCGACCCACAATATGTGTTGTCAGAGGCGGCGTTCCTGCTGAACCTCAATCGGCTCAACGTGGCGCTGTCGCGGCCCCGCCGTAAGCTGATCGTCATCGCGGCGCGCAGCATCTTCCGTCTACTGACCGACGATCTGGCACTGTTCGAGCAGGCCATCTTGTGGAAGCGACTGCGCTACAGCTATGCAACCACCCCGTTGTGGCAGGGGACACGCGCGGGCTACGGAGTGCAGATCTGGGGGCATCCCTGCGGTCATCCCTTGCCGTTGCTACCGCCTCTTCCCGCCGCGCCTCTGCCGCCGACTCCGTCACTGCGCAAGGAGAGGAGCAAAGAAGCATGGTAAGCAAGGACCCGGTGCGCGTGGTGGTCACCGCCGATAATCATCTGAACCGCTTTTATGATCGAATGTCGCCTCAGAAGTTGTCCCAACGGCGCGGCTACTTGCGTGCCGGGTTCAAAGCGGCGGTGGACCATGCGCTGGCCTGGCCTGCCCATCTGTTCCTGATTGCTGGCGATCTGTTCGACCAGCCTGACCCGCGCAATGCAGAGCGCGTGTTCGTCGCCCATTGCCTGGCCCAATTGCGGGCGGCGGGGGTGCAAGTCTTTGCCGTGAGCGGCAACCACGATACGCCGCGCCAGAGCACTGAGCAGGGTGGCTACGCGCCGCAGGAAATTTATCGGGAGTTGGGCGCGCTGACTCTGTTCGAAAGCAGCACGGGAATTACGACGGCGCGGGTGGAGGTCGGAGGGATGCTGGTGGCTCTGGGTGGTCTGGAACCGGACCCTGCCGCCGCGCCCGGTAGCGACCCGTTGGCGGGCCTGACCTGGGCTGATCGGCCTCCCGATGCCGATGTAGGCATTCTTTTGCTGCATGGGCTGGTCGAGGGCTACGCGCCGCCGGATCGGCAGGCTCCCGTGTTCAGTTTGCACACACTGGCGGCGCTGGCGGGAGCCGATGTGATCATTGCTGGTGACATCCACCGTCCGGCAGTACGCCAGGTGGGCACGCATACACTGATCATACCGGGGGCGACGGAACGGATGACCTTTGGCGAAGATCCCGGCGTGCCAGGCTTTGTCACGCTAGAAATCGCTGCCGGGGGCGCGGTGCAACACACCCGCATCCCCCTGGCCGGGCAGCCGCGCGCCGACCTGCTGATCCGCACGGCGGATCTTCCCACCGAGAGGCTGACGGAGTACCTGATCGATCAAGTAGCGGCGGCCTGCACGCCGGAAACATTGGTGCGACTGCGGCTCGAAGGGCTACTGCCGCGGGCGCGCTATCATCAATTGGACATGCGCCGCCTCAACGAGACGATCCTGCCGTTGGCCTTCCAATTCACGCTAGATGACGGGGGCTTGCTGGTCGAAGATGAGTTCCATCTGGCGACGGCGCGGGGTGTGCGCCTGTCGCAGCCGGAAGAGATCCGCCAGCTGGCCGAAGAACTCCTGACCGGGGCTAGCCCCGCCGATACGGCGGTTATAACGGAAGCGCTCCAGCGGCTACTAACCCATTATTAGGGCGATGGGCTAGATGGACAAGCTATCGTACTATCCTCTAATAAAATATAGCCGACTAACCGGGAAAGGCCAAGGCCTTGATCTGCAAGCCTGCCCCCTTGCCCAGCACCCGATTCAGCTTGATGCAGAGGGTATGCGCGGTCAACTTGGTGTACAACCGCGCACACAACCCCTCAAAACTGGCGGCGTGATTGGTTTCGATGGCGAATTGCTCCACCAACTGCCCATTCACCGTTTCCACGATCTGCCGCACGCCGTTGATCAGCCGCCGCGCCGCCGGACTCCGTTGCTGGGGCGCGTTACGCTTGGGCAGCGTCACCAACTCCACTCCCTGCATCCGCAGCTCCGCCTCCAACGCGGCACTGAGGTAGCCTTTATCGCCCACCACCACCCGGTCGCGCAACTCGAACAGCAGATCCTCGGCGGCAGTGAGATCCGTCAGGTGGGCGGGAGCCAGCACGAAATCCAGGATCACCCCGCCCAAGGTCATCACACAATGCAATTTGTAGCCATCGATCGTTTGCTTCTTACTGGCGCATTTGCCATAGGTGGCCCCGTGGGTGGCCCATTCACGCGACCCGCTGGGCACCAAATGGAAGCCCATGACCGGAATGGGCAGGCTATCAATGACACAGTGCGGATCGTCGGCCAAGTCAAGGCTGTGCAAGATGATTTGGCGCAGCAGGTTGATGGCCGGAGCTAAGGCGCGGCGGCGACGGTTAAAGCGGGTGCGATCCGGAATGTGCGGGAAGAGGGAGCGCAGCGGCTGTTCGTGCCACCAAGCCAGCAGTTCGGTTTCCTTATGCAGGCCGCGACATTCGCCAATGAGGGCCATGGCAATCAGTTCGCTGTCGGTACACGCGGGGTGGGGACCGGGGCGGTGGAGCAAGGGCGCAATCTGGACCCAGGCATCATCGACCAGCACCAAGATCCACAAGCAGAACTCGTCGAAATCGGTTATCATAGGGGTGGTCCTCCGGGGGCTAAGGGTGGGTAGTGCTACCTTTAGTATACTCGGTGGACCATCTGTTAGCTATCTGATCTAGCACATCGCCCTATTAGCCACCAACATGGGCGGTTGGTCCAGATCATGGTCGGCGATGCGCCCGCCTTCCAGGAGGAGGTGGTGGGTGAAGGCCTGGCGATCAAACATCCGGTTGTGGCTGATGACGAAAATCTGATGGAAACTATCGGCCACCGCCCCCTGCGTCAGCAACCGGACCAGTGCCTCGGTACGCGGGCCATCGAACGAGCTAAGCGGCTCATCAAGGAAGATAAAGCCGGGGGTCGTACCCAGTTCTTCAGGCAGGGTCGCCAGGGCAAAGGCGAGGCGGAGCGCCAACGAAAACTGATCACGGGTGCCGCCGGAGAAAATGTTCTTTGCGACGTAGCGACCTGCCCCTTCATCCCAAATCTGGAGCTTATAATCGCCTGTCAACTGGCAATCACGATAACGCCCGGCGGTCAACAGCGGCAGCAACTGGCACAAGTTGTGAGTGGTGCTGGGGATGACTTTGGCGATCATCCGTTGCCGCACCAGATCCACCATCTGCAAGGCGCGCGCCTTCACCGCGATCTCGCGCCGGGCCGCTTGCACCGCAGCTTCGCACGCCGCCACCTCAAGGGTTGCTGCGTCCACTCCCAGGCGGGTGGTCCCCTCGTCGCGCTGGCGGCGCAGGTTGCGAAGCTGTAGCTCTTGCTCCTGTTCCTCCTCCTCATATCGCGCGGCGTCTTCGGCGGTCACTTCGGCGAAAAAGGGATAGCCCACCGCGATCGACTCAGCGGTGAGATCGGCCACGACCTGCTGGGCGGCCAGCAGGCGGCGGAGTTCGGCGGTGGCCCCAGCTGCCGCCGCCGCTGCCTGTTTCTCTTCTGCGGCCAGCGCGCCGTCCTCAC
>JBBSEL010000138.1:0-7463 GCA_038239755.1 Chloroflexia bacterium
CAACACTGGGGGCCGGGGTGCTGGGTATCATCCTCGACCGGGTGGCCTTCCTGCGGCTGCGCCAGCGCGGGGCCGGGCAATTGGCCCCGCTGATCAGCAGCATCGGCATGGCCCTGGTCTTACAGGGCTTGCTCCAGTGGCGCTTCGGCCCCGACAACCTGCCCTACGCTGCCGGGTCGATCCCGCGCACGCCGTGGGTGATCGCCGGGCTACGCATCCAGCCCGTGCAGGTGATCGTGCTGGTGGTGGCGCTGGTGCTGATGGTGGCGCTGAACTGGCTGGTGCGCCGCACCGCCTTCGGGCGGCAGATGCGCGCCGTGGCCGAAAACCCCCGCGCCGCCGCCCTGCTCGGCATCAACATCGAACTGGTCATCATTGGCACCTTCTTCCTCGCCTCGGCGCTGGGCGGCACGGCGGGCGTGCTCTACGGCATGAGCCTGAACAGCGTCGAACTGGGCATGGGCGCGAAGGTGGAACTCAAAGGGCTGGCCGTGATCATCCTCGGCGGCATGGGCAGCATCCCCGGCGCGGTGCTGGGCGGCTTCCTCCTCGGCCTGATCGAGGCGACCACCGCCGCCTTCTTCGCCACCCAACTGCGCGACGCCGCCGCCTTCACCCTCCTCTTCCTCATGCTGCTGATCCGCCCCGGCGGGCTGTTCGGGTCGCGGGGCGGGCGGGTTGGGTGAGGATGAGGGGATTCGTATGGGAAAAAGATATCGTGTTTCCGATGCAGATGTAACTTTACCATATTGGCAAGCTGAGATGACATTTGGTGAGGACGCTCTAAAGAAAGTACTGAACCGAGTTCCCTGGCAAGAACAATTTGGCAACCTTCCTGAACAGGCGCTGTCTGATGATCGGGCGACCATGCGCGCCGCTAATGATACGATTTTACCAGGGGAGTTGCTGTATGAGGTCGCTGGCCGCGAGGAGTGTGAAAACGACTTCTTCGCCGATCCGGATGGAATACGTCTTTACAGTGCACTGCGTAATCCTCCCTCAGTGGCATCCTCGTGGAGCTTCCCGCAAATTCCCGCGCAGGAAGCACTATTGGAATACGGCGCATATGCTCTATTTTATAGTGTTGATAACATTCATGGTGGCAAGGGTCAACGTGATCCTATGCGTGAATATCCTGATTCGCATGTATGACACGCTGGTAGACCTGAAGAGGTGTATGAGGTTGGAGTTCGGAGGATCGTAATCACCAACCCCCAACCCCTAACCCCCAACCCCGCCTATGCAAGGCTTGACCGACTTCTACAACGCCAATGCGGCGACGATCAACCTGATGGGCGTCAATGCCATGCTGGGCTTGAGCCTCTACCTGACGCTGGCCTGCGCCATGCTCTCGCTGTCGAACGCGGCCTCGATGGGCATCGGGGCCTACACGGCGGCGCTGCTGACGCGGGACGGGCATTGGGGGTTGTGGCCTGCCGTGATCGTGGGAGCGGTAGTCGCCGGGCTGGTGGCGCTGCCGTTGGGCGGGCCGGTGCTGCGGCTGCGCGGCGTCTTCCTGGCGATTGCCACCATCGGCTTTGGCGAGGTGCTGCGGATTGCGATCATCAACACCCCGGCACTGGGCGGGCCGGAGGGCTTTCGCCTGCCGACCGAGCCACGGGCCGACTTCTGGAGCATCTGGGGGGCGCTGGCGGCGCTGGTCTTCGCCTTCTGGCGCTGGCGCGGCAGCCGGGCGCGGCGGGCGATGGAGGCGATCCGCGAGGACGAGAACGCGGCGCGGAGCATGGGTATCAACGTCACCTTCTACAAGGTGGCTGCCTACGTGGCCGGGTCGGCCCTGGCAGGGTTCGCCGGAGGCCTCTACGCCCACAGCGCCGGGTTCATCAGCCCCGACCGCTTCGCCTTCGCCACGGCGGTCGATATTCTCGTCTTCGCCGTCATCGGCGGCACCACGGCCTTCCCCGGCGCGATCCTGGGCGCGTGGCTGATCACGGCGTTGCCCGAACTCTTGCGCTTCTTACAGGACTGGCGCACGGTGTTCAACGGGTTGGTGCTGGTGGTCGTGATCCTCTTTTTGCCCAACGGCCTGCTCACGCTGAACACGCTCTTGCCGCGCCGGGGAGCGGCCCAGGCCCGGCTGGCGGCAGATCCGTATGGGGGCACTATCGCCCCTGTCCCGGCCCCGCTGACCCCACCCGCCCCAGTGGAGAAGGAGGGGCCGGATGGCTGAAACCGCCCCTGTTGCCCAAACAGCCCCGCCCCCTATCGTTCGGGCCGGGCCGCTGCTGGCGCTGACCGATGTGACCCGCGCCTTCGGCGGGCTGGTGGCCGTGGACCATGTCAGCTTCACCGTGGAGCAGGGGCAGATCTACGGGCTGATCGGGCCGAACGGGGCGGGCAAGACGACCCTGATCAACGTCATCAGCGGCCTGATCCCACCGACCAGCGGCCAGATTATGTTTCGCGGCAGCCGCCTCGATGGCCTGCCCGCCCACCGGGTGACGACGCGGGGGCTGGCCCGCACCTACCAGAACATCCGGCTGTTCGGCGGGATGACCTGCCTGGAGAATGTGCTGGTGGGGATGCACACCCGCACCCATGCGGGCTACTGGCAACGGCTCCTGTTCCTGCCCCAGGTGGCCCGCGAGGAAGCTGCCGCCCGCACCCGCGCCCGCGCCCTGCTCGACCGGGTGAACCTGGGGCCGTTGGCCGAGGCTCCGGCGGCGGGGCTGGCCTACGGCGACCAGCGGCGGCTGGAACTGGCCCGCGCCCTGGCGACCGACCCAGCCCTGCTCCTGCTCGATGAACCGGCGGCGGGCATGAACCCTGCCGAGCGGGCCGCACTGGAAACCCTGCTCCAAACGCTGGCCGCCGAGGGCCTGACCATCCTGCTGATCGAACATGACATGCCGCTGGTAATGCGCGTCTGCACCCGCCTCGCCGTCCTCAACTTCGGCCAACTAATCGCCGAAGGCCCCCCCGCCGTCGTCAGCCGGGACCCGGCGGTGATCGAGGCATATTTGGGAGCCGAAGAAGATGCGTGATGCGTGATGTGTGAAACGTGAAACGTGATGCGTATTGCGTAATTCTAACCACCAACCACTAACCACCAACCACCCGTCACGAGCCACGAGCCACGAACCACGAGCCACGACACATGCTGACTGTTGAGAACCTGGCTGTTAATTATGGGCAAATTCGCGCGGTGCAGGGCGTGTCGTTCCAGGTGCCCGAAGGGCAGGTGGTGACGCTGATCGGCGCGAACGGGGCGGGCAAGACGACGATCATGCACACGATCAGCGGGCTGCTGCGCCCGGCGGGGGGGCGGATCACCTTCGCCGGGCAGGAGATCACCCGCTGGCCCGCGCACCGCATTGTCCGCGCCGGGATCGGGCAGGTAGCTGAGGGCCGGGCGATCCTGGCCGGGATGACGGTGGAGGAGAACCTGGCGCTGGGGGCTACGCCGCGCCGCCCCGGCCCCGATGTGGCCCGCGACATCGCCGCACAGTATGAGCGCTTCCCGGTGCTGGGGCAGCGACGGAATCAGGCCGCAGGCACGCTCTCCGGCGGCGAACAGCAGATGCTCGCCATCGCCCGCGCCCTGGTTACCCGCCCCCGCCTGCTCCTGCTGGACGAGCCGTCAATGGGGCTGGCCCCGCTGCTGGTGCGCGAAATCTTCCGCATCATCCGCGAACTGAACGCCGAGGGCCGCACGATCCTGCTGGTCGAGCAGAATGCGTTCAAGGCGCTGGCCGTCGCTCACTATGCCTATGTGCTGGAGCGCGGCCAGATCGTGCTGGAGGGACCGGGGGCCGACCTCCTGCACAACCCCCAGGTGGAGCGCGCTTATCTAGGCGGGCATGTGGAGCAGCCAGTGGTCGGTGATCAGTGATCAGTGGTCAGCCGTTAGAAGTCACGCGACAGCAGGCGCTGAGATAACAGGAGAGCAGTAACCGCAACACTGGTCACCGATCACTCGTCACTGACCACTGACCACTGACCACTGACCACTCGAAAGGAGTACTCCGTGCAAGCATTCGATCTGGTGCACCATTGGGTGATCACCTCGGCCTGGCTGCATGATGGGCCACCCCGCGAGTTCGTCATCGACAGCAGCGCCGGGTGGACGGTGATCACCCCGGCCACTGCCCAGGCGTTAGGCCTGGAAATCAGCGATACCGACCCCGACCTCTCACCCCGGCTGCAAAGCGAGGACGCGCCCCCGATGCAGTTCGCCCACCTGCCCATGCTGCGCGTGGCCGGGCTGACCCTGCGCGATCAGACGGTGCTGGTGATGGACCTGGCCTCGCTGGACGAAGCCTGCACCGCTGCCGGGCACACCGTGGCCGGGGTGCTGGGCTATAACGTGCTACGCTCGACCCGCCTGATCCTCGACTACCGCCGCCGCACGGTGCGCCTGGAGCCGGGAGACGCGTGAAACGTGAAACGTGATGCGTATTGGGTCAGTCTGATCCCTGATCCCGCCTCACGTTTCACGTTTCACGTTTCACCCTTCGCGGCACACAAGAAGTGGACGCTGTCGGACAGGCGTTCCCCAGTTCAGCGAAGTGGGGATCATCAAGTAGCGAGGCACGGAAAGACTAAACCCCGGGCCTTGCGGAGCCGGGGTCTAGTGCAACAAGGAGAGATACGATGAGGTTTCTGTCTTTTGTGTATTTCGGGATCTTGTAAAGCAATTTGCGTGCCAGGTCAAACCGAGTCGGATTATAATAGACTCCGCCCGGCTCAGGGGATCAGCGCGGCCAGCCGGGCCAGCCGGGGGACCAGCGTCGCCGGGTCGGGGGCGCAGAGGGTGACATGGCCGAGCTTGCGCCCCGGTCGCGGTTCCTTGCCGTAGAGGTGGAGGTGGGCACCCGGCACGACCAGCACCGCCACCGGGTCGGGGAGCGTGCCGATCAGGTTGAGCATCGCGCTCACCCCCACCGCGTCGGTCGCGCCGAGCGGCAGGCCCACCCCCGCCCGCAGGTGGTTGGCGAACTGGCTGGTCGTGGCGCCCTCAATCGTCCAGTGCCCGGAATTATGCACCCGTGGGGCCATCTCGTTCACCAGCAATTGCTCCCCCACCTGGAACAACTCAATCGCCAGCACCCCCACATAGCCGAGCGCATCGAGCGCCGCCCCGGCGTAGCCCTCCGCCTGCGCCTGGAGCGCCGGGGTTATGCCGGGAGCCGGGGCCAGCGAACGGCGCAGGATGCCGTCGCGGTGGGCGTTCTCCACCAGGGGATAAAATGCCGTCGCCCCATCCTGCCCCCGCACCGCCAGGATCGATAGCTCGCGGGTGAACGGCACGAAGCCTTCGAGGATCAGCGGTCGCCCGCCCGCCTCGGCCCAGGCAGCAGCGGCCTCGCTCTGCGAACGGACCACCCACTGCCCCTTGCCGTCATAACCGCCCCGCCGCGTTTTCAGCACGGCGGGCAGGCCGATCCGGGCCAGGGCGGGCACGAGATCGGCCTCGGCGGACACGGCGGCGAACGGGGGAGTGGGGATGCCGAGTTGGGCGAAGAAGGTCTTTTCGGTCAGCCGGTCTTGCGCCGTCTCTAACGCTTCCGGTGAGGGGAAAACCGGGACGCGCTCGGCCAGGTGCCGGGCGGCGGCAACGGGAACGTTCTCGAACTCGTAGGTGACGGCGGCGAGGCCGGTGGCGAAACGGTCCAGCGCCGCCGGGTCGTCATAGCGGCCCACGATCTGCTCGGCCAGTTGCCCGGCGGGGCTGTCGGGGGTGGGATCGAGGAAGCGGAACCGCAGGCCGAGCGGAATCCCGGCCAGGGCCAGCATCCGCCCCAGTTGCCCGGCCCCCAGCACGCCGACGATCATATGCCCTCGCGGGGGTCGGGGTGGTCCAGTACGGCCTGGGTCTGCCGCGCCCGGTAGCGGTGGAGGGCATCGCGGTAGGCCGGGTCGGCGGTGCCCAGGATAGCCGCCGCCAGCAGGGCCGCATTGACCGCCCCGGCCCGCCCGATTGCCAGGGTGGCGACCGGCACCCCGGCGGGCATCTGCACGATGGACAGCAGCGAGTCCAACCCGTGCAGCGCCTTCGATGCGACCGGCACGCCCAGCACCGGCAGCGCCGTCTTGGCCGCCAGCATCCCGGGCAGGTGCGCCGCCCCCCCCGCCCCGGCGATCAGCACGGCCAGCCCTCGCCCTTCGGCGGCTTCGGCGTAGGCAAACAGCAGGTCCGGTGTCCGGTGCGCCGACACCACGCGCACCTCGAACGGGATACCCAACGCCTCCAGGGTCTGCGCCGTGTGGGTCATCGTCTCCCAGTCCGACGTGCTGCCCATCACCACCCCCACAAGCGGCGCGGGTGGTGATGAGGGGGTGCCTTCTTCGCTCATGCATTCCTCCTCGTCCCTATCGTGCTGGCCTATGGTAGCATGGGCGCGGGGTGTAGTCAAGCGGTGTCCGATGCGGATGGAGCAGGCCAACAGCGAAAATTAGCCCCGGAGGGGCGGCAGAGGGTAGCCCACGGTGCCAACCGTGGGGACAAACACCTTTGAAAATAAGCCCCGGAGGGGCGACAGAAGCGGCCTATTACGGTTTTCTGTCGCCCCTCCGGGGCTTTCTTACGGCGGCGACCCGTTCCACACGGCTCACGCCGTGGGCTACCTTCTGTCGTCCCTCCGGGACTGAACATGAAACGTCTGCAATCTTGGCGGTGTGGCTGCTCAATGAGCTTTAAGATCACTGATTTCTGATTTCTGACTTCGTCGTCGCGCTCCCCGTCTTGACAGCACCCCGTCTGCCGTTATACTCTACAGGAGGAGACACCCATGCAGCCCTACGACGACAAACCACCCCCCGCCGTGCCGCCCGACCTGGAACGCCGCCTGCGCGGCCTCTCGCAGCCGGGACCCGACGATGCCTACCTGCTCCCGCCGCCCCCGGCGCGCACCGGGCCAGACGTGGGGGCCGTCGGATCGCGGGTGATCCAGACCGGGGGGCGGGTGGCCGATGCCGGGCTGGCGGCGGTGAGCCATTTCGCCATCCTGTTCGGCTTCCTGGGATTCGGGTTCGTGATCAGCCTGGCGATCAGCGTCGGCATCTGGCTCTACAGCCGCCGCTCGCCGTTTGTGGAATACCATTCCCGGCAGGCCGGGTGCTACCAGGCGTTCGTCTTTGTCTTCAACGTGGCCCTGGCCGTGCTGCTGGGCGGGTTCCTGGCCGGGCAGCTCTACTGGGGCTGGACCTGGGCGGGCGGCGCGGCGGGCTTGGTCATCGCCTTTTTCGTCGTCTGGTTCCCGATCAGCATCCTCTACGGTGCCTGGGGCGGGCTGATGGTCTTGCTGGGCCGCCCTTTCCGCTACCCCTATTTCGGTCGCCCTTCGCGCACGCGCTAACGTGAAACGTGAAACGTGACGAGGGATCAGGGATCAGGGATCAGAACGACGCAATACGCAGTACGCAGTAGAGATCACGCTTCACGTTTGTAACTACTCAGCCCAAGTGCGAGCTTGCACGGTGCAACCTTGAGGCGCGCATAA
>JBBSEL010000139.1:0-7437 GCA_038239755.1 Chloroflexia bacterium
CGCACGCCCCAGGGGGCTGCGCTGCCCAACACCCCGATCATGCTGTGGGGCACCGACCGGGCCATTGCCCACTTCACCGACGGCAGCAACGCCGTGTTGGACCCGGCCCGCCCGATCACCCGCGCCACCAACGCGCTGGGCGAACTGAGCTTTGTCGTTGAAGCCCTCGGCCAGTTGACCACCCCGCCGATCAAGGTGCGCGCCGCCTTTATGGGCGACCAGGAACGCCTGTTTATCTCGCCCGACCGGCAGGCGCACGAGACGCTGAGTACGCTGACCGGCGCGCAATTGCGCGGCCAGGTTCCGCCGCCGGGGCCGTCGAGCACCCTGCCCCGCCCACGGGTTTTGCCCACCAACGTAACCGTCGCCCAGGCCGATGCGGCAGCGGCGGCCATGCGTCACATCGTCAGCGCCGTGGTCAACCACGACGTCCAGCCGACCGCCGGACAGGTCGCCAGCCGTGGGCTGGACCTCACCGCCCCGCCTGCGCCGCAGCTCTACAACCCGCTCGGCACCAGCACGCGGGATCTTGACCTCGCGCCCGATCCGATGCGCGACGATATCGTGATGCACCTGCTGCCGGTGGATCAGCCGGTGCGGCGGATGCTCAACGTTACCGGCATGGACACTCAGGCCTGGGTGCTCGACCTGCGGGCGGGCACCTTCACCCCCCGGTCGGCAGACAACGGTGCGCGGGACCTGGCCGCGCCGGAGATGGAGTATCTGGACGACGCCAGCCGGATGCTCGACGGTCTGCCCCCCGTCGAACGCACCCGCACCGAGGACGCCGACTCGCGTGGTTTATTCGACGACATCAGCAACTTCTTTAATCACACAATCCCGGACACCGCGACGACCGCCTATCACGAAACCGAGCATTTCTTCACCAACACCGTCCCCAATACCGCCACGAATGCGGCCAACACCGTCGGGGGTGGTGTGACCGAGGCCTACAACACGACCGTCGCGCAGACCACGCAGGGCTTCCAGCAGCTCGATACCGCGATCAAGACCGGGAGCACCATCGTCTTAAGTGCGGTTTCAACTGCCGTGCAGGTCGCCGGGCAAGTGGCGACCCAGGTGATCACCGGCATCCGCGTCCTGGTCAATACCGTCATCAACGGGGTCCAGAAGACGCTCTCGCTGGTGCTGGAAACGGTCGAGCAAGGCACCCGATTCGTCGGCACGTTGTTGGAGAGCCTGGGGGCCAAGATCCAGGACCTGATCGACTATATCAAGGCGCTGTTCAACTGGGCCGACATCCTGGCGACCGAGCAGGTGATCGAGCATGCCCTGCTGGAGCTGAAGCGGGTGGCCGCCGAAGCGGTCGCCACCCTGGCCCAGGGCACCTATGTGGATCAGGGCATCACCCGCCTGCGGACCCTGATCGACACCAACTTCGACACCTGGATCGCCGCGTTGGGCGGGCAACCGCCAGGCGGCACGGCCACCGCGAACACGCCCCCGCAGGATGTGCAGAGCAAATATGTGCAGTCACTGTTCAGCGACAATATCCAGCACGCGGGCAGCGGCCTGGACGCCTTCCAGTGGGGACCGGCCCTGATCGGCGTGGGCGAGAATCTGGCGGCGCGGCTGCAAAACGTGGGCGGCAACCTCTGGTCCGCCGAAACGTTCCAGAACTCGGGCCTGATGGATCTGCTCCAGCACCCAGAGAACCTGCTGTCGCAGCGCGGATTGGCCGATCTGCTGGGCATTATCCGGCCCCTGTTGGATGCCGCGCTTGACGTGGCCGGGGCGCTCATCCACGCCATCCTCGAACTGCTCGGCGTGGTGCTGGATGCCATCCTGGCCCTGTTCACCACGCGGATCAATATCCCGATCCTCACCGATTTCTGCGAATCGGTGGTCTTCCAGGGGCACAGCCAACTCACCATCCTCAGCCTGGTTAGCCTGTTGGCCGCTATCCCGTTCACGGTCGTCTACAAGCTGGCGAGCGGTCACGATGGGCCGCCGCTGCACGACAGCGACATCCAAATGTTGCGCGATCTGCGCTGGAGCACCCTCTGGAGCCAGGCAACCGCCGCGCTGAGCGGCAGCCGCGACTTGACCGGGGAGGCGGCCCGCGACCTGGCCCGGCCCGACGATGCCGCGTGGAATGCGGCGGGCTGGGCGCTGAGCTTCGTCGGCGTGGCGCTGACCGGCGTGCTGGGGGCGATGACCCTGGTCGAGGACGCCAGCTTGAACGTCGCCAAGCAGACGCCGTTCGGCATCGTCAAGGTGGTGCTGCAAGGGGTGAGCTTCATCATCGGCCTGCCGCTCGATGTGGTCCGCGACGGCTTCGCCAACACCCCCAGCGCCCTGAACTTCGGCCTCTGGCTGTCGGGGTTACTCGGCCTGGTCAGTGCGGTGGTCAGCACCCGCGTCGAAACCTGGGGCGACTACGGCGATCCGGGGCTGGGCACGTTCTTCGGGGTGGCTCAGGTGGCGATCTTCACCGCGATCTGGGCGCTGAAGGACCAGATGACCGAGGCCGACGCCAAGGGCGACGCGCTGGAAGGCACGACCAATATCCTGTCTACGCTGGGTGGGCTGGACCAGTTCTTGAAGTATACCAAGGGCACCGAGGCCGAGGTGGTCGGCTTCCCGATCCTGATCGCGGTGGACGCCTTCTCCTATACCACGGTGACCGCGTTCAATATCGGGCGCACCGCCGACGATATCCGCACCAAAGCCTAGCCCGCCGTCCCGCGCTGCGGTAAACGAAACCCCCCGCCTCACTGTCGAGGCGGGGGGTTTTCGCGGGTTTCATCAAGACGACTATACGTTCAATACTAATTGCAACGGCACACAATATGCCAGATCGGCCACTGTTCGCGGTGGAACCTGGCAGGGCCATGTCCCGTCTAGAGGGTAAGCAACGGCCTGACGGAGAAACGGAGGAACCGATGATCACCCATACACGCAGGGCGGCGACCATGCTGCTACTGCTGGCATGTCTTACTGCCGTAACGGCCTGCACCAGCCCAGGAGATCTGATGTCGCAGCTTCCAACCCCGCCCCCGGTGGCGCCGAGCAAGGTGGCTAGCGGCAGTTGGGGGACCAAAATCAATGGGAAAGCCGTGCAAATGCTGGAGGTGCAGGACACCGGAGCGGCGCTAGACTTCCCATGCGCGCATGGCACGATCAGTCAGGGCTTAACGCTGGAGGCGACCGGGCAATTTGCGGTGAAGGGGACCTATACCCAGGAGTCGGGTGTCGCCCCCGCCGACGCAGCCCTGCCCGTCCCCGCCCGCTACACCGGCTGGAGCGATGGACAGACGATGACCCTGACCGTCACCCTGATCGACAGCGCGGTGAAAATCGGCGACTACACCCTGACGTTCAGCCCTACCCCCCTGCCCCCGATGCCGAAGTGTATGTGAGCATAACGCCTGAACGCCGCAAAACCGGGCGTTAGCGCAGGCGCGCATCGCCGCGTTGATCACCAGGGTCGGCAAGTCCGGCAGCGCGTCCCAACCCTGCTCTTGGATCAAGGTCACCCATTCGCGCGGTATAATGAGGGTGCTCGGTCATGAGTGGCTCCTTGTGGTGGTTTGCAATCCATAGGATACACCCTGGCCGGGCCGCTTGCCCAACCTGCTCCGTCCACCAAATTACAGAAACGATTTTGGCTCATGTGGGGCCAGCGGTGAAGGGTACACTCCTTGCCTGTCGGATCGTGTATCCTAGCGCTGGGAGGTATTCTGATGCTGCGCTGGCCCTTGACCCATGTCTTAGATGAACAAGCCTGCTACGATGAATTACTCCACTTACTTCAGCCCTATGGCTTGCAGTGTCCGCAGGGGCATCCGCTGCCGCCCACGCAAGCTCCCCATGATCGCCATCGGGTCGTGCGCGACTACCGCTGCCGACAGTGTGGCGCGGGATGACGAGGGCGACGGGGTGCGCGAGGGGCATAGCCACACCATTGAGAGACGATGGACCGGGCGGCGGAACCACCTGCGCCCGTTGCGCGGCGTGCACAAGGGGTTCTTGAGCGGGGATGTGGCCGTCTTCGAGTAGGCCCCAACCTCAAGGAGGTGACCGGTGAGTTCGTCGCCCTGATGATCGTCCCTCTCACCCGTAAGCCCACTTGAGCCAATTGCGCTTATAGTCGGTGCGTGGGGGACGGACCCGCCTCGGTCGTGATGGGCGTCCACCGGTTGGTGTCGGGCGTCCAGACCGTGGCCGCGCCCGTTTTCGTGTACCGCACGCGCACGAGCGGGGTGGGGTGCAGTTGCTCCGCCGGGCCATAGTGACTGACCAGATAGTCCTCACCGGTGGGTTCGATATAGTAGGCTTGCCCCTCCGGTGTCGTGGTCCACCACCCATTGCGGGGGTTGTCCCCGGCGATCCGCGCTTCGACGAACTCGCGGGCGATGGTCGCGGTGCGTTTTTGCAGCAGCGGCCCGGTCGCAAAATCCAGCAATTCTAAGCCCGGAATTGCGGTCACGGCGGCTTCGACCACCGCACCGACGATCTCGACGACGGCCCCGCGCCGATTACGCCGCATGAGCTGTTCGCCCGCGCCCATCAGACCGGCCAGCAAGATCGGGGATGCGGCAAGCACGTCCACCAGTTCGCCGAGGCCGGGGATGGGCAACGTGACATCATCGATATAGTCGATGAACGCTGCCGCCCGCCGCAGGAATTGCTGGAGGGTGTGGACGTTTAATTGGCGCTGTGCGGCTTCGCGTTGCTCTAACGCCTGATAGGTAAAGGGCGGGAGGCGTAGCCCGGCGGGGGGCAAATCGGGCATCACAGCGATCCTTTCTCGATCCATTCACCTCGCGGGGCGGCGGTGGCGAAACGCCGTGCCGTCACCGCCGGGACGTGGGCCGGGGCCGCCCCGCCACTGGCTGGTCCGCGTTAGGCGGGTGCGGGCAGGACGAGCGCGGCGAAGCGGCTGCGCCAGGCCCCACTCCCCGCTATAAAGGGCTGCAACACCGCGCGTTCAGCCTGCATCGTGTGGTTGAGATCGTGCGCGGCCCAGGTGTGCAGCAACTCGCCGAGCGTTACCCGGCCCAGGTCGGGATGCTGGGCACTCCGCGCCAAGTCGGCAGGCGTGAGGCTATCGATCAAGGCAAGGTTGCGCGTCCGCAGGTGGGCGAATACCACCGCACGTTCCGCCAGGCTCAGATCCGCGCCCCCGGCAGCCGTGGGGGCCGGGGTGAACGCGGCGAGGTCTTCCCCGGCCAGGAAGTGCTGTAGCCGCTGGGGGAACACGTCCTGCTCGGTCTGGAGCAGATGCCCCAGGCAGTCGGCAGCCGACCATTCGCCCGGCGCGGGCGGCTGCGCCAACGTGGCCGGGGACAGGGTGGTGGTCCAACTCAGCCAGCGGGTGGGGGTGGTGGTCAACACGGCCCGAATGTCGGGTAAGAGCGGCTCCATGTACGTGGCTCCTTGCTTGTTGCGGGTAGCCGCAGCGGGGGCAGGGCCGTGCCCGTCCTGCGGCCCAGCGGGATCTAAGGGGTAACGTGCGCCTTATGATAGCAGGGGTGCGGAGGGGTGTCAAGGCACGGTGCCTGGAATCCGGTCATAACGGTGGCCTACCCCAGTGGTCAATCAGCGCTGCCCGGTTGGGTGGTAGGTTCCTCGGTGGCCGCAGTATGTTTAGCCCCAGACCTGCCCGGTCACCCACCAATCCAGCTTGCGTTGCAAGCCCCAGAGCCGCCTCTTTTCAAGCAAGCTGCTTCTCATAGAAGAGGCTGTTCGGGTCCTCCTGGTAGTCGCCGAAAGGCCCGCTGGGCTTGTAGCCAGTTTGCTCGTATAAGCCGATCGCCTCCGTCTGGTGGATCCCTGTTTCTAAGCGGAGGCAGGTGACCCCCTGTTCGCGGGCGTGCGCTTCCAGATGGGTCAGGAGCAGCCGGGCGTAGCCGTGGCCGCGAACGGGGGGGCGGATGTACATACGCTTGATCTCGCCATAGGTGGTGCCGACGAGCTTGATCCCGCCACAGCCCACCGGAGCGCCGTCCGCCCGCAGGACGAAAAACGCAACGCCCTGGGCCAGGAGCTGGTCCACGCTCAGGCCGTGTCGGCTGGTGGGCGGGTAGAGCGTGCTGAGATAATCCTCCAATTCGTTGATCAGGAAGGTCGCGTCGGCGCTGTCCGGGCGCGCCGCAGTGATGGTCACGGGCATTGGCTCACCATCCTCTTTGTTTAGCCGAGTAACTCGAACAACCGCATCTCCGTGGGATAGCCCTTCAGCTACTCGTGATTCGTGCGGAGTATGGTTGCAAAACGGGGGTCCTTACGGCATCCTCTTGGGCATGATGACCACCGCTGCTCCAGCGGACCCGCCCCTGGATCCACCAACCCAATTCTGCCATAACCCGACCTGCCCTGCAAGGGGCCACGCCGGGCAGCGCACCCCCCCAGGCTATTTTGTAAGGTGGAGGCTTATGGGCTGTCCCAGGTAATGTCATACGAGTAGTGGCGGGGCGCACGCAACGAGAAGGTGACGGTGAGGGTGGGTACGCCAACGATCTGGGCCACTTCTTCGAGGTTGCCGATCATGGTTTCGGGGTACAACAACTCGTCCTCGCAATCGAAGCGCCAGTGGCGGGGGCCGAGGCTCGCCACCCAGCGGGTGCCATAGTTGGTCGTGGCGGCGAACTGCCGTGGAGTCTGGCGCAGCACGCGCTCCAGGCCCATAATGCGCACCGAGGCAAACATCACCCGGCCCAGGATGGATTGCCGGTAGGATGCCACCGACAGCCGCGCCAGCTTGCGCCGGGCGTCGGATAGTGCCAGCGTGGGAAAGCCCAGGCGACAGACGCAGTCCACAAACTCGTTGCTGACCAGCACCGGATGGCTCGGCTTTCCCAGGTAGGCCCCGAACTGGCCGACCACGGCGGCGCGGGCGGCGGGGCTGAGATACGGCTCCATGGTCTGCAACCCCAGATCCAAGGAGGTCAGCAGCAGCTTCTCCTGATCGGGCAGCACGGTGCGGGCCAGGTGGACCAGCGGGATCGGGTCGGTCGGGAGTATCTCCGTCGGCATTCTTTCCTCACATTTCTACGGTTGAAAGGTATACGACACGCTCTCCGCTATCAGCCGGACCGGGCACCCTGGACCGCGCCTACGCGGCGAGCCGGTTCATCGGCGGGGAGGGCTGGTGCCAGGCGCGTCACCACCGGTGGCTGGCTCGGCGGCGTGATATCCAGGGCACCGGCCAGGGTGCTGAGCTGGGTAGCGGCCTCCGCTACCCGGCTGCTGCCCTCGGCCATCTCGCGGATCGTCTCGACGAAGGCCCGCAGGGTGACTAATACCTGGCTGGCGGCCATCCGTTGCTGGTCGGTCGCCTGAGCGATCTGCCCGGCTTGCTGATCCGCTGCGTCGGCAATCGTGCGGATGCGGTCATGCGCGGCGCGGGTCTGAGTGGCTCGGGCCACCGCCTCGGTGGCGGCCTGGCGAGCACCCTGCGTGGTGGCGAGC
>JBBSEL010000140.1:0-7429 GCA_038239755.1 Chloroflexia bacterium
AGTTTAAGGTTTAAGGTTTAAGGTTTGAGGTTGATAACGAAAGGGGTCATCCTGAACGCAGTGAAGGATCTTCTTGGGGGTCCGGGCTGTTGAGGGCACTTCCCGATCGGGCCGCGAATTGGTTGGCGCAGCCCTGGTGATCTAGCCGCCCGCACAAGATCCTTCACTGTGTTCAGGATGACAAATACCTGACGTTGACACCTGTCTAATGGCGTGAGGCAGAAATAAGAATGAGCACTGAGGCACAAAACCCTCATCGCTCATCACTCATCGCTCATTGCTCGTTACGCATTGCGGCGTAGGAAGGGGAGGCGGAGGTCCTGGCGCTTCTTGGGATCTTCGTCGCTCGGCGGCTCTGGGGTGGGGGGTTGGTCGGGGACGGACGCGGGCGTGTCCAGGGCACCGGTGAGCGTGGCGATCTGCTGCTCTTCGGGCAGGCCCTTCAGGCGCACCTGCTCGTTCTTCAGCACGTTCTTATACAACTCGCGGATCTCGCGGCGGTCCATGCGCTTATCGTTCTCGAAATATTGCAGTGCCACCTGCCCGATACCCCAGGTGCCCAGCGCGGCAATCGCTCCGGCTGCCGCCCAGCCCGCGATCGGCATCGCCTTGGCCGCCTCTTGCGCCAGGAAGCGCAAGCCCAGCCCGCCCGCCATCGTGGCGATCAACTCTTTGGCGTGGGTGGCGGTGAACGGTTCGCCATAGATCGCGGCGATCCGCAGCACCATCCGGCCCTGGTTGGCTAGCAGGAGGGGGATGTCGATCAGCGGGATCGGCTCCGCGCCGATGCCGCCGTTGAGCAGCACGGCGTTGCGGATGACCTTGTTAGCCGCCTGTCGCCGGAACGCGGGCAGGTTGCGCCCCAGTGCCACGGCCACTTCGGGCAGCGCGTCCAGGATCGCGGGCATCAGCCGCTCGCCCACGTTAGTGCCCTTCTTGGCCGAAATGGCGATCACCGGCACGCCCAGCCGCCCGCTCATATCGGCTTCCACCGCTGCCGCATCCTTGCCCACCAGATCGATCTTGTTGGCGACCACGATCAGCGGCTTGTTCAACTCCTTCAGGCTGTCCAGCAGTTGCACATCGCTGGTGCGCAGCCCCGCCGCCGCGTCGAAGACCACCACAATGGCCGCCGCCGTGGCCGCCCCGCGCAGGGCCGTTGAGGCGCGGTCGGCCCCGCCCACCTCGGCAAAGCCGGGGGTATCCATCAGCATGAACGGCCCCAGGTGTTCGCTGATCACTTCTTTGGTGGTGCCGGGGATCGGGCTGACCGCCGAGATGTTCTTGCCTTCCAGCAGGTTGAACAGGGTGGACTTGCCGGAATTCACCGGGCCGACGATGGCGAGCCGCGCTTCGGCCTCGCTGGTCACATCCTGGCGCATCTTCTCCCAGTCGAGGGTACGCAGGAACAGGCGGATATCGTCCATCAGCAGGGGGAGGCTGGTGATCGAGCGGGCATTGGGCTGGGGGCGCATAAGGATCTCCTTCGTGTTGATCGGGCCAATGGGATTACATGCCTATATATACGTGGCGACACACGCTTATGTTACTGTCCAGAGGATACAGGCACAAGCTATGCCACCCCTGTCCCCGGCGGGCTATGTTATCTATCCGTTGCACCCTGGAAGGGGCGTGATGTATAATTGGCGGGTCGTAGTTATTATGTTTGAACGGAAGGGATATCCTCTGTGCTGGAGAAACACCGGAATAAAATTATCCTCTCGCTAGTGCTGGCGATCGGGGTCTATGCCGTCTTGCTGCTGCTGTCCGATTATAACAAGCTGACGGCGGTGCTGCGCGATTTCGCCTGGGGCCTCCTGCCGATCATCCTCGGCTTCACCCTGTTTAATTATGGGCTGCGCTTCCTCAAGTGGCACTATTACCTCCACCTGGTGGGGGTGCGCAACCTGAGCTGGTTCGACAGCCTGCTGATCTTCTTCAGCGGTTTCAGCATGACGATCACGCCGGGCAAGGCGGGCGAATGGCTCAAGTCGTTCCTGGTCCGCCAGCGCACCGGCACCCCGCTGGCGACCACCGCGCCGATCATCCTGGCCGAGCGCATGACCGACGGGCTGGCGATGCTCCTGCTGGCAAGCACGGGCGTGCTCCTGTTCGACAGCACCCCGGTGCGGCTATTCCTGGGCGCGGTCGTGGTCCTGGCGATCATCGCCGTGGCGCTGGTGCAGAACCGGCGGCTGGCCGCCTGGGGCGGTCGGCAGATGATGCGCGTGCCCTTCCTGGCAAAACGCATGGACGGCCTGCGGATCTTCTATAATAGCTCCTACGAATTGCTGCGCTTTAAGAGCCTGGCCTTCGCTATCGGCCTGGGCTTCATCTCCTGGTCGGGCGAGTGCGTGGCCCTGGCGGTCGTCCTCGATGGCCTGGGCATCCCCTTCTCGCCGACGATGGTCATCCTATCCGCCTTTGCGATGGGCTTCGCCACCTTGGCCGGGTCGATCCTACTCACGCCGGGCGGGCTGGGGGTGGCCGAGGGCAGTATTGACGGTCTGTTGCTCACCTTTGGCCGTGCGCCCTGGCTGCCCGCCGGGGTGGTGATCACCCAGCCTATCGCCGCCGCCGCCACGGTGATGATCCGCTTCGCCACGCTCTGGTTCGGGGTGGGGATCGGCTTTATCTGCCTGTTCATTGTCCAGCGGCGTTTTGGCCGGGTGCCCGATGCGCTGCCGACCGAGGTGACGCCGGAACTGGGAGTGCGGCGATGAGGGGTGAGCAGCGAGCAGCGAGCAGCGAGCAGCGAGTGACGCGAGGATCGCGTACTTCCTTCCGCCTGCCGCTGGTGGGGTTGGCGCTGGCCTGGGCACTGGTGCTGGGGGCGTGCAGTGGCGGCGGCGGCGCGGCGTTGGGTGATGTGAGCATGTCGGGCGACATGCTCCATGCCGGGCAGCGCGGCTCCTTCCTCGAACTGCGCTACACGCTGGGCCGCCCGGCGCGGGTGACGATAGCCGTGCAGCCCGCCGCCGGGGGCGACGCGATCCCCCTGCGTGCGGTGGCGGAGCGCCCGGCGGGCAACTATTACCTGCGGCTGGACGGCACGGTGCCGGTGGTGGATGCCCAGGTCGGCCCGGAACCGGTGCAGGTGCAACGGGTGCTGGCCGACGGCGCGTATAAGCTGGTCCTCCATGTGGCCCCGACCGACAATAGCGCCCCGCAAACGTGGGATCATGCCTTCACCCTGGCCGGTGCCCCCGCTGCGCCGCCGGTGCTGGCGAACGTGCAGGCCAACCCGCCCGCGATTTCGCCCAACAGCGATGCGATTGACGACGTGACCGCGATCACCTTCCGCCTGGCCCAGACCAGCACCACCGCGATCATGGTCAACGGTCCCGGCAACCAGCATGTGCCGCTCCAGGCCCCGATCCTGATGGCGGCGGGCGAGCATCTCGTCCCCTTCACCGGCAACGACCTGTTCGGCAAGGTGCTGCCCGACGGCCCCTACACCGTCACCGTGAGTACCGCCGACCCGGCAGGGAACACCGTTGAGGCCCGCCTGCCGATCACCATCACCGGCGGCGGGCAGCCCAGCCTCGCCCTCCTGTCCGCCGACTTCTCGCCTCATGCGCTCATGCTGGGCAACACGCTGGATGTGCGGATGGTCGTGCAGAACAGCGGCAAGGTGTCGCTGCGCACGCAAGGCCCCGACCCCGGCTACACCTACACCACCAACGATGTCTATAGCAGCATCGAAGGCGGCAAGTATGACAACAAAGCCGGGCTGTGGCGCGTCGCGGTGGACTGGGACGGCAACGTTGGCGGCGGACCGCAGCGTTACCCCTTCCGCTGGGGCTTCGGCCACACCCTCGCCCCCGGCGAAACTGTGACCATCGAGGGCCATATCACCATTCTCAAGCAGGAAAGCCACATGCTCTTCTTCGTCGGCGTCCTTCAAGAAGGGGTCCGCATCTGGCTGGACCGCCTCGCTCCGGCGGGGGTGGATGTGAGTTTTTAACCCCCGCAATGTCGCGGCTCGTGTTCTGCCCCACAATCGTATCGTATGAATTTTGACCCCCGCAGCGTGGCGGGCCGTCCATTGTCCCAACTATTGCACTGTTTGATGTGCTATAATGCGGTCACGCCGTGATACGCTGCTAGGAGGTCTCGCTATGGAATTATCTGCACCGATCCAGATCTATTTACACCCGACCCAACTGGAGGAACTCCAGGCCCTGGCCGACCGCTGGCAGGTGGCGGTGGAAGAGGTGGTGCGCCAGGGGTTGGCGACCTTTTTGACCCGCCAGCGCATGGAGAATAATCCGCTGCTGGAAGGCGAGGCCGACGACGATCTGTTGCGGGCGTTTACCGCCGCCCGCGCTTCCGGCCCCGCAGACCCTGCGCTGGCCCATGCCGACTACCTGATCGAATTCGAGATTGACAATACCCCCCCACCGACCAGCGCTCCGTAAGCCAGCCCCAGCCTGGCCCCCGCCCGCCCCTCGGTCCCTTGCCGATCCCCGCATCCCTGCCTGCCCGACGTACCGGGACGGGCCTGCGGTGCTTCCCGTGGAATGTGCTATAATGGATCGATAGCACGCGAGGAGGTACCGTAATGGACACATTGACCGAAACATCGCTCCCGCTGCCTGCTGACGAGCTAGCTCATGTAGAGGATCCGCTTACCGATGATGATCTGGCTGATGATCCGTTGCGTGCGATCATTGGTATGTTCAACTCCGGTTTGGGCGACTTGGCTGAAAACCACGACAAATACCTGATGGAATGTGAAATGGAAATTAACCAACGATGGTTTCAAAGCACGGCGACAGCCTCTGAGCCTGTCGAAGCCGACGAGCCTTCGGTAGAGAGTCCCCTAGAGGGGTTTATCGGCTTGGGCCACTCTGGACTGAGTGACCTGGCAGAGCATCACGACAGGTATTTGATAGAGTTTAAGCTAGAAAGCAACCAACCTCCGCCTGCTGCCCTGGCAACAGACTTACCCTGATCCCCGCTGCCCCCCTGATCCGTGCAAACCCCTCCAACCCCCAACCCCCAGCCCCCAACCCCCCGCGCCTGGGCCGGGGTGGTCCTCTTCTTCCTCCTCGTCAGCGCGGCGTTCACCTGGCCGCTGGTGACGCACCTGGGCGACACGCTGCCTGACTGGGCCGACCCCGCCGACTCCGCCTGGCGCATCGGCTCGATGGCCGGGCAACTGCTGACCGACCCACTTCATCTCTACCAGACCGCCGCATTTTACCCGATCCACAACGGCCTGGCGCTGGACGAACTGCTGACCGGGCAAGGGCTACTGGCCGCGCCGCTGATCTGGCTGACCAGCAACCCCCCGCTGGCGTTTAATGTGCTGGTCTTTCTGTCGTATGTACTCAGCGGCGTGATGCTGTGGTGGCTGGTGCGCGATCTGACCGGCAGCAGCGGGGCCGGGTTGGTGGCCGGCCTGATCTTCGCTTTCGCCCCCTGGCACTACGAGCAATTCGGCCACCTGGGGTTGAGCGCGCAGCAGTGGATGGTCGTGGCGCTGGTCTTTCTGCGGCGCTTCTTGCTCCGTAGTGCCACCGCGCCGCGCCTACTGACCAGGGGCACGGTGCTCAACCTGGGGCTGTTCCTCGCCTTCGCCGTCTTGCAGGCGCTGGTCGCCGGGTACTACGCCTATTTCGAGGTGATCCTGTTCGCCCTCTACGGGGTGTTCTACCTGCTGGGTCCGGTGGGAGGTAGGCGCTGGCTCTGGGGGCGGCTGCGGCGGCGGGCGGCCCCGGCTCCCGCGTGGCGACAGCTGGCCGGGCAGGGGGGCCTGCTGGTCGGGGCGGCGGGGCTGGGCCTCGCCGTGCTGCTGCCGTTCGTCTGGCCGTTCATGCAGGCCCAGCGCCAGTTCGGCTTCACCCGCAGCCTTCAGGAAGCCAGCTATTGGAGCGCCGCCCCGACCAGCCTCCTGCGGACCACCCCCCGTAGCTGGCTGTACATCCCGGTGCAGGTCGGCCTGTTCGGCCTGGAAACGAGCAGCGAGCGGGCGATGTACCCTGGTGTGGTGGCGAGCGGGTTGGCCCTGCTGGGCGTGGTCGGGATGCGCCGTCGCCGGAAGGGTACCACCCCCACCGCGCCAGATCTCGCCCCGCCGGAGCCAGCAGGCGCACCGCGTGGGGAGCGGTGGGTCTTTATCGCCCTCACGCTGGCCGGGCTGATCCTGAGCTTCGGCCCCACGCTCAACCTCGACGCCTATGGGAACGCGCCGACCGGCTTGCCACTGCCCTACCTGGTCCTCTATCAATGGGTGCCGGGGTTTGACGCGCTGCGGGTCCCCGCCCGCTTCGGCGAGTTGTTCATGCTGGGGCTGGCCGTCTGTGGGGGCTATGGGATTGCGGATTTTAGATTTTGGATTTTGGAACGTATGACACCAGGCTCCAAGATCCAAAATCCAAAATCTAAAATTGCCCTGGCCTTGGTGCTGGTATTGATCGGGGTGGAGTATTGGGCACCGGGGCTGCCTGCCGTCCCCACGCCGACGGGGGCGGCTGCGCCTGCGCTCTATCGCTGGCTGGCGGGGCCGGAGGCGGCGCAGGTGATCCCTCATGACGCGCTCTTGCTTGAATTGCCGATCAGCACCGCTGAGCGCCCGATCAATACCAACCCGATCACGCTCATGTACAACCTGGCGCACGGGCGGCCCCTACTCAACGGCAGCGCCAACATCATCCCCCCCGGCTATGACCGTCTCTTCTACCAGATGCGGCGCTTCCCCACCCCGGCCACCCTGGACCTGGCCGAAGGGCTGGGGGTGCAATACCTGATCGTGCATACCGGGGGCCTGCTGAACGATGACCGCCGCGCCGCCCTGACACAAGAGGAGGGGGCCGGGGGCCGCTTGACCGCGCTGGAACGCTTCCCTGACCCGCTGGCCCCGGCGACCCCCTCCGAGGCCGTCGTCTACCGCTTGAAGCCCAGCCCGGCGCGCTGGACGGCGGTACGAGCGGCCCTTCCCGCCGGGAGCGACGTGCTGCTGGCCGATCATCCCGGCCACCGTCAACTGCTGACGACCGTTCTCCCCCGGCTGCTCGGCCCCGCCCGCCGCTACTTCCTGACCTACTCTACGGTCTACCTGCCGTTGCTGCCCAACACCACCCTGGCCCAACCCGGCCACGCCTACCCCTACGCCATCTTTTACAACGACCCCGACAGCGCCGCCGAACCGGCGAAATATGGTTACACCCCCGCCGACCGGTTGCCCGTGGGGGACGATGTGGGGCTGGCGGTGTATCACCAGGGGCGGTAGAACTCGCGCTCAACGGGTGGGTCGTATCGCACAATCATCCCTACGCACTTATCTTGGTGCTTGCCATGTTACCCTGCGGCGGCAATCCCCACTGCTGGTGTAGGGGCGTGGGGGGGGGGGCCCCCGGGGGGGGGGGGTGTGGTGTGGGGGGGGGGGGCCACCAACACCGCCCGGGGCCGGCCCCGCCACCAC